>DATNRC010000245.1:0-9117 GCA_036703705.1 Candidatus Obscuribacterales bacterium | reverse complement strand
GGGATTGTGATAATAGGGGTTGAATTTCTTTCCGATGTCGATGATGACCGGATCAATCTCCACAGCATCGATGTTTTTGGCGCCCAGCTTCAAGGCTTGCGATGCATCCTGCCCTGCACCGGCGCCGATAATAAGAACGTCGTCAGCCGCTGGTTTGAGTTTGAGCGGAAATGAGTACTGACTGTCCCTTTCTCTCAAGAGCTGAGCCAGGGTAGGACTGAGCCCTTGCATACGAGGATTGAGATCGGGGTTGAAGAAATACTGGTAAAAGCTCCTGTTAGTCCCCAGCTCAAGCCCCAGGAAGTCGGACTTCAATTCAGGCAAGCGTTCCTTGAATTGAAAAACGTTGATATCAAGCCTTTGATAAGGCGACCAGCGTGTCATTTTCTCAGGCTCCAGCTGGGCTGTAGCTTTCTCGTACAGCGGCATGGATTCTTTGGGTCCTGGTATGGCGGCCAGGACGGGAGCGACGATGAGACCGACGATGACAGGCAGATTGCCTTTCAGGCTGCCCGATTGCCACAGCTGGTATGCAAATATGAGCGCCGACACGATAAGCAAAGACCAGGGCGCGAACCCTAAAAAGGAGAAGGCGGTGAACAATATGCTGCCCGCAAATGCTCCCATCAAATTGACCGCATAGGCAGGCAGCGGGGGAAGCTGGTCGAACAATATGCCGATGCGCGCTCCGATGCAGACGCAGCATCCGAACGGCGCCGCCAGGAGCAAAACGAGAAGGAGCATGAAAAACAAGAGATTTCCCCACTGCCCAATGCCGCCGATGGTGGAGACGGAGAATTGAAAGACGCTGGCCGTTGGAAAAGCGAGAAAAGCAAGACCTACCCATTCCACCAATTTTATGGTCAGCACCATCTGCAAAATGGCAAAAGCGGTGTACTTGAACAATTTGTTGTCGCGGACGGCATATCCCAGTCCGAAGCCGACGAAGCAAGCGATGAGCGGAAAACTGCGGAAGATTGAAAAAGCACGAATATCAGCCGACAGCCATTTGATGGCCAGCAGCTCCACATAAAGCGAGAGGATGCTAAGTACGAATAACTCTGTCCACAACCGGCGCCCAGAAGAACCGGCATGAGCTTGTTCGGTCATTGCCGCTCAAATCCTTCCACCATGCAATCGCCCGATGCCAACTGACAAAGAGACCGGCTTTGCCAACCCTGTCAATGATACCAGTCTCAACACGCAAAAGCGGGGCGAAATCGCCCCGCTCGCATTGCTCTTTTCTTTTGCCGTCAGTTGCTGTCCGGAATCGGAGCGCCTTCAGGCAGAGTGGGCGAGGTCTTCTGGCGACGTTCTACGCGACCGGAGCTGTAGTGTCTTTCGTCGATGACCGTCGGCTCAACCTGGAAGAGATTGATGTCGCGAGGACCTTCGACCCGCCCGATTTCCTCAGGCAGCTTGAGCTGTCCAGGTGTTCCGGGAAGGATGACCTCCGGTCTCACTGCCACCACAAGCTCGCTTTCGTTCTTGGTGAACGCTTTGGAGCGATAGAGAGCGCCCAATACCGGCACTTCACCGAAGCCGGGCGTCTTGGTGATCTGCCTGCCGCTGTTGGCCGAAATCAATCCGCTGATAAACAGCTCCTGACCGGGTTTCATTTCCACGATCGTCTGCGCTTTACGAGTGGTGAAAGCGCGGATTGCACCGGTTGAGCCCACAAAGACCAGCGAAAGCGTGGGGTCGCTCGACAGGAGACGCTCTTCTGGAGACACTTCCAGGTTGATGTTGCCGTTTTCCATCAGCACGGGAATCATGTTGAGCCTGATGCCGAATGGTTCGAAAGTAACCGACTGCTGTGCCGTACCGGCAGTGGCAATCGACTGGATGATGGGCACTTCGCCGCCTGCCAGGAAGCCGGCACGCTCACCAGATATGGTGACGAGCGTCGGCTCGGCAAGAATTCTCGCCCGGGTCTGAGAAATAATACCCTGGATGATCGGGCTGAGCGAAACCCTGGTCTTCTGGTTAACGGGAAGATTGGAGTTAGCCAGGAAGAGGTTGCCCAGTCCGGTAAGGGCGCTGGCGAAGCTTGTGCCGCCAGGAGCGCCGAACAAAACGGCTTGCTGCAAGAGTGAAGGCACGCCGTTGAGAATTCCCAGACCGATACCGTTGACCGTGAAGCCGGTCAATGGTGAATCGGTGCCGGCATAGATGTCACCACCGCCGGTGAATACCGTGCCGGACGTGAAGGTGACCGGGCTTACCGCATAGGCTCCAGTCGAGCTGCCGACGCCCGGAGGAATCGGCGCGTTAGGCGTGCTGGTCGTCAAAATCGTGGTCACGCCCGGGTCCGTGCCGATCACATTCTGGCTGGATGCCGGGCTGCCGCCGATACCGAAGGCGAAAGTGTTAGTGCTGAAATTGACACCCAGTTGCATGCCCAGCGCTCTTGCAGCGGCCGAGTTCATTTCCATGAAGGACACATGAAGAACGATGAGCGGCACTTTGCGCACTTTGATGAAGCTTGTCACCCTGCCGCCGTCGCTTGTAATCAACTGGGCTCTGGCAATGTTGTTATTCAAATTGGGGAAGTATGAATAACGGTCGACCGAGTTGAGCTGGGCTATCTGACCGGTCTGACCGCCGGTTACGCCCGCCCCGCCGCGCTCACCGACCGAGACGTCGATAAGACGGCTGTTGGCAACGATGATTTGCATCCCGCGATCGTCCATAAATGCGTTCGCGGCGGCAAAGGCGCGAATTACCGATTCAGCATGATCGACATCGCCGAGGAGAATGACGCGATCGCTGCCGCCGACAGAAAATGCTTTGACGACCACGCGCGGATCAATTTCTCTCAAAGTCGACTGCAGCTGGGAATAGTCGCGGTTGACACGCAGATCGACGCAAATGGAGTTGCCGGCATCGTCCCAGAGCACCATGGTGGCGCCGCCCGGCGACTTGCCCAGCAACACAATCTGGTTTTCCGCCACGACCACGGGCTCGGCAATCGAGGGATCGCTTATGGATGTGCGGACGATCTTGTTCTTCGACTTGAAGGTGCGTGATTGCGACACCTTGAGGTCGATAATATTCGTGCTCTTGAACTCTTCCATATCAATCGTGCCCGTGACGACCGGAGGAATGGGCGTCACAGTCGGCTGTTGATCGGGAGCTTGAGCAATAAGGTTGTTCCCGGCCAGCTGGTTGACCATGCTTTGACCGCCCAGGGCGCTGCTTATGCTGTTCTCTTCCGCGGGCACAGGAATCTCGCTGATGCGGTCCTCGCTTGTCGCCACCGGCTCAGCTTTAGCCGCTTGCGGCTCGCTCGGCGCCGTCTCCGCTTGAGCAAGGGCCGGCGCTTCGTCTTCTGCTACCTGCGGGTGAATGGTGAGCGCCGCTCCCGGTGCCGGTGTGGCGGCATTGCCGCCCTTGCCTTTGCCAAGGAAGAGCATCACCTGCCCGCTGGCGGGAGCAGCGGCGGCAACACTGTTAGGAGTGCTGGTCGCGGTCAAAGTGCGTTGCGCTGCTTTGGGACGCGCTGCAAAAGCCGGCTTGGCATTGCCGGACATCTTCTGCCAGATGCTCGCCGAAGCCGGCTCAGCATAAGCCGCTGGGAGCATTTGGACTTGTGCCAGCGCAATCGTAACGCTGAGAGCCAGGCACAACTGGGGCTTCTTCATAGACATCTCCCTCTTTCTTCGCCTCAAAATTTGATTGATCATTGACTTCACCGCTCCTCAACCTAGTTGTTGTCCGGGATGGGGGCGCCTTCCGGCAAGGTTGGCGAAGTCTTCTGGTGTCGCTCCACGCGACCCGATGTGTAATGCCGTTCGTCGAGGACGGTCGGTTCGACCTGGAATGTATTGAGGTCGCGCGGTCCCTCGACCCGCCCGATTTCCTCAGGCAGTTTGAGCTGTCCCGGTGTTCCCGGCAAGATCACTTCCGGACGGATTGCCACCACCAATTCGCTTTCGTTTTTGGAGAACGACTTGGAGCGATAAAGAGCTCCCAAAACCGGGATTTCTCCATAAATCGGCATCTTGGTGAGGTCACGTCCGCTGTTGGCCGAAATCAAACCGGCAATGAAGAGCTCCTGACCAGGCTTCATTTCGACAATGGTCTGCGTCTTTCTGGTTGTGAAACCAGGCACCTGCGAAACCGTCACGAACGGGATCGACAAGCCGAGCGATCTGTCGATAAGGCGTACTTCCGGGGCAACCTGCAAATTGATGTTGCCGTTCTCCATCAATACCGGGATGCAGTTCAAGCGCACGCCGAACGGCTCGAACACAACCGACTGCTGGGCAGCACCGGCTGCAGCCAGGGATTGGAGAATGGGAATTTCTCCGCCCGCCAGGAAGGCGGCGCGCTCGCCGGATATGGTGACGAGCGTCGGCTCAGCAAGCAAGCGGGCTCTGCTGTGAGCGACCGTTCCCTGCATGGTCGGGTTGACCGACACTCTGGTTCGATGGCTGACCGGCATGTTAGACACGGCGGTGAAAACGTTGGCGCTGTCAGCATTGGTGAATGCCGTACCGCCTGGCGTACCGAACAAATTGGCACCCTGCAGAAGCGCCGTGGGCAGAAGAGGAATCGGCTGCCCGAGCGCCGTCGTCTCAGGCGCGGTAGTGGTGCTTGTGCTGGTGAACACAACAGGAGCCGACGTCCAACCATAGTTGATGGGCGTGCCGGGGGCCGCTCCCACCAGAGGGTTGTTGCCGGTAATCGACGTCTGGTTGAAGCCGGGGAAGGTGCCCAGGATCTGAGCGTCGAGAGTGTTGGAGCCGCCGACGGCAAAGGAGAAGGTGTTGTCCGCCAAACCGAGGCCGAGTTGCAAGCCAAGCGAGCGGGCCGCCGTCGAGTTCATTTCCATAAAGGTAATGTGCACGGCGATGAGCGGTGTCTTTCTTACCTTGATAAGGCTCGTCACCCTACCACCATCGCTGGTGATGACCTGAGCCCTGGAGATATTGTTGTTCAAGTTGGGGAAGTACGAATAGCGATCGACCGTGCCCAGCTGAGCCAGTCTGCCGGCCGCTCCGCCCTGCGTGCCCACGCCGCCGCGCTCGCCGACCGCCGCATTAATCAGTCGGCTGTTGGCAATCTGGATGTTCATGCCCCGATCATCCATATATACGTTGGCGGCGCCGAAGGCCTTGATTACCGACTCGGCATGATCGACATCGCCCATGAGCACCACGCGATCGCTGCCGCCGACGCTGAACGCCTTGACGATGATCCTGGGATCGATTTCGCGAAGGGTGTTCTGGAGGTTGGCGTAGTCACGGGAAACGCGCAGGTCGATAGCTGCTGAGTTGCCCGCATCGTCCCATAAAACGAGGGTAGCGCCGCCCGGTGATTTACCGAGCAAGACGATTTGGTTTTCCGATACGACAACCGGCTCGGCAATCGAAGGATCACTAATAGATGTTCTTACGATCTTATTCTTTAATTTGAATGTTCGAGACTGGGAAACTTTGAGGTCGAGAATATTTGTCGATTTGAACTCTTCCAAATCGACTGTGCCCGTAACCACAGGTGGTATCGGCGTCACCTGCACGTCTGCTTGCGCTACCGCCGGTCGATCGGGAGCGAGCGCCGCGATCAACTGATTGCCGCCAGTCGCGCCGGCGATGGACGCGATTTTGGCACCATCTATGGCGGCAGCCGCAGTGGGAATCTCGCTGATGCGATTCTCCGCCGCGGTGGCACTGGCGGTGTCAATACCGACAGCGGCGTCCGAGTCCAGTTGCGGATGTATCGTCAGCGCCGCGGCCGGAGGATTGGCGCCGGCCGCCTGCTTGTCCTTACCGATAAGGAACAGCATAGCGTGCCCGTCGCCGCGAATGCTGGGTTCGACGGCGAGGCGATCAACTTTAGCTGGCGCTGATGCTGCGCCAATATTGGTGCGCACTTGAGGCTTGCTTACGACCGCCTTGCTGCTTGAGGACTGGCTTGCGCTGCTTCCTCTGGCATACGCACCAGACATCTTTTGCCATATCGCAGCAGATGGTTCTGATTGTGCCGGTAGTAAACTCGCCTGCGCTAGCGCTATCGATACACTTAGAGCTAAGCACAACTGGGGCTTCTTCATACACTCTCCCTCTTTCCATTCCCGCTCCCGGTGCCGATTTTGATTCGGGAGCCGCGTTGGTAATAGCTAGTACTATACCTACTCGGTCAGAAGCTTAACACGAGTTGCGGCGGTGTGCACGAATCTTTTTTTATGGCGTTAATGCACTTAAAGTGTGCAAAAACTTCACGTTTAATTTTTTCGCGAAAACAAGATGTTATGCGGGTTTCAACCATTGCAAAGAACACGCGATCGGCAAACATTGACAACCATATCTGGTGGCTTGCTCCATGCCGCTTTTGCAAATGTCAAGCTGATATACGACAGGCAAAAACCACGCGTTATCAGCAGTTTGGAAGACAGTACTAGATCAAAAAATAGAATGCAAAATCTACGTAAGATGTGCAATTTCGGCAGCGCTTGATAAGCGGCCATAAGAGCGCGCAGATCACGCCCTTGCATAGTTCGGCAACCCGCCGATCAGCACGATCCACACCTCCCTCACCTTCGATCAGCTAAATGTTATATACTCACAATTAGCAGGGCGGTATATCCAATCAGCTGAAGACAGCGCTGTCCGTGAAATGAATGTCCGTGAGCAGAGTGTCCGTGAGCAGAAAGGTTCGCTAAGTGTCCTGTTGGCCCATGATTTGAACAAGAAACAGCCCCATTTTTCAGAGAAAGACGGAGACGGTAGTGGTTGAGAACAGTAGCGAACAAGAAAAGGTTCTTGTCGTAGACGACGAGGCATCCATCAGGCGGATCCTTGAAACGCGGCTAAAGCTGGCAGGTTACAACGTTGCCACGGCAGCAGATGGACAGGAAGCGCTGGAGCAATTCAACAGCTTCCAGCCCGATTTGGTAATTCTCGACGTTATGTTGCCAAAGATGGACGGATATGAGGTCTGCCGCGAGATCCGCAAAACGTCCGACACTCCAATCATCATGCTCACCGCCGTAGCAGATGTCTCAAACCGAATTCAGGGTTTGGAAATCGGCGCCGACGATTATGTTGTCAAACCTTTCAGCCCAAGCGAGCTGGAAGCTCGTATCAAGGCGGTTTTGAGGCGAACGGTCGAGCGCCATCAGGACGTCAGCCAGAGCAAGAGCTCAAACGTAATCACAATCGGCAACCTGAAAATTGATTTAAACAAGCGTCAGGTGACGCGCAAAAATGAGCGCATTCGCTTGACAGGTATGGAATTCAGCTTGCTCGAGCTTCTCGTTACTAATTCCGGCAAGCCCTATTCTCGCAGCGAGATACTGCAGCAAGTTTGGGCCTATCCGCCCGATCACCGCATCGACACCAGAGTGGTGGATGTGCACATCAGCAGATTGCGTTCGAAGCTTGAGGAAGATTCATCCAATCCCGATCTGATTTTGACGGCACGCGGCATCGGCTACATGTTCCAAAAAATCAACTGAAGCAACCGCTTAAAGCGCTTGGCAATTGCCGGGTGGAGGGCGCTCAAGATGCCCGCTTACTGGCACTGCCGTCCGGGCAAAAAATCGGCCGCCGTCTCAGATTGAGATGGCGGCCGTTGCGATCTTTATGCCCTATGAGCCCTTCAAGAATTGAAGCGCGCTCTCATTTATGTCCCTGCGTCCCACGAACTCATATATTTCGTCATTTCGGGCGTCAATGAATCAATGGCAATGCCCAGAGATTTGAGCTTGAGTGAAGCTATATCCTGGTCGACCGAGGCGGGCAAGGTGAGCACGCCCGATGGCAACTTGCCTTTGTTTTTGACGAGGTACTCGAGAGCCAAGGCTTGATTAGCGAAGCTCATGTCCATCACCGAGGCAGGATGTCCTTCAGCACAGGCCAGATTTACCAGGCGGCCTTCTGCCAGGACATATATACGACTGCCGTTCTTCAGCGTAAATTCGTCCATATAAGAGCGCACTTCACGCTTGCCTTTGGACATCTTTTCCAGTGCCACCAGATTTAGTTCTATATCAAAATGGCCGGAATTGCATACGATGGCGCCATCTTTCATTTTCTCGAAATGGTGCCCGTCGATTACATGCCTGTTGCCGGTAACGGTAATGAAAAGGTCGCCCAGGGGAGCGGCCTCTGCTATTGGCATCACCCGGAAGCCGTCCATGACGGCCTCGATCGCTTTAATAGGATCTACTTCGGTGACGATAACGTTGGCACCGAGTCCTCTTGCCCGCATGGCGCAGCCCTTGCCGCACCAGCCGTAGCCGAGAATGACAACGTTGCGGCCGGCAACCAATCTGTTGGTAGCGCGGATAATACCATCGAGCGTGGACTGCCCGGTGCCGTACCGGTTGTCAAACATATGTTTGGTTTGAGCGTCATTGACGGCGATGGCCGGAAACTTGAGTTGCCCGTCTTTTTCCATGGCGCGCAGGCGAGTGATACCGGTGGTGGTTTCTTCCGTTGTGCCGATTACATCTTTAATTTGATCCGGCCGCTCTTTGACGAGAGTGGCGACAAGGTCGGATCCGTCATCAATGATCAGATGCGGCTTGTGATCGAGCGCCACTTGTATATGCCGGTGATATGTCGGAATGTCCTCACCCTTGATGGCATAAACAGACAATCCATATTCGCTGACGAGCGCCGCTGCAACATCGTCTTGAGTGGAGAGAGGATTGGAGGCAATCAAAACGCACTCAGCGCCGCCTTCCTTGAGGGTGACGGCAAGATTGGCCGTCTCGGTCGTGACATGCGCACAGACGGAGACTTTCAAACCTTTAAATGGCTTCTCTTTGGAAAAGCGTTCGCGGATGAGCTTGAGAACGGGCATGTCGCGCTCAGCCCACTCAATTCTTTGTTTGCCCATGGGGGCGAGATTGGCGTCTCTAATTTCGGCGGCTAGCATAGCTTGATTAGTCACTGACATCCCCTTGAATTCTCCATACCTACATATATAAAGGTCCAAAGTGACTCATGTTACCACCTCCGGATATGCTGAGAAGAATAGCGCGCCAAGAGGAAATCTTAATATTTTTGATCGAGCCGGCAATCCAAGCCAGGGCGGATTAATGGAGCGGTGAGGGGGGAAGAATTAAATAAGAGCGGCGTGACCCAAGGAAACAATATGGCAACC
>DATNRC010000244.1:0-23161 GCA_036703705.1 Candidatus Obscuribacterales bacterium | reverse complement strand
CAAATTGATGCTGGCCGATATTGATGCCTTTCTTGCCCGGCTCAGTGAAGAGCATCCCCAACAGCCCCTCATGCTGATCGGCAATTGCTGGGGAGCAAAGGCCTGCGCTCATATTGCCCGCGATGATTATGTCCCTGAAAGGGGGCGCAAGGTTAAACTTAGCGGGCTGGTCCTGATTGCGCCGGCTATTTCTACGCTTGCCGACGTTGATTTGATGACGAAGGTAAAAATTGCTTTCTTCCATTTTGTCGGGGGCGAAGCCCGCTTTCCTATACCGCTCAAACCATCGATGTTCACAAAGAACAGCCGCTATCTCTCCTTTATCGAGAGGGATCCCCTGCGCCTTACAGAGGCTACAGCGGACTTTTTCGTTGCTACATTTGTTCTTGGCATTCTTGCTCAGAAGGCGGCAGGGAACATTCGCCTGCCGTTGCTGGTTCTTCAAGGTGGGAAAGACGAAATCGTCGATCCGCAACGCATAAGAGAATGGTTCGACAGGACCAGCGCTGAAGACAAAACGATGCGCGTGTTTCCTGAGACCGCGCACAGCATAGATTTTGACGAGAACAGTTTCAGGGAGTATGCGCACCTCCTCGGCGAGTGGATATTGGCCCGATCGCAGGTGGCTGCGCAATGAGAATAGTCGATATACGAGCAACAACTGTCACTTTGCCTTTTCGCTTTTCATTCAGGCACAGCCTTGCCGCGCGATCGCAATCGCAAAACGTGATTGTCAGAGCCACTGTTGCAGGCACAAGAGGCGAGCGTGCCATTGGCTTCGGCGAGAGCGTTCCCAGAGAGTATGTCACCGGAGAATCTGTCGAGACCGCAGTGGCGACGATCAAACAGGAGTACGTCCCGCGCCTTCTCGATCGCCGGCTGTCCGACTGGCTTTCGCCTTTCGAAGCTGCCTGCCTCAGGTTAAGAGAAATCTTCCAGGAGCTCAATCTGGACCGAGCGCGTAAAGGTGCTTCGTTTTGTGCTCTTGAGCTTGCCATATTCGATGCCGTGCTCAAACTGGAAGGCACGGCGCTTTCTGACGCCCTGGCTAAAAGAACGGGCAGGGCTCGGCACAAGGAGATTGTTTATGGCGGCGTCGTGCCTTTCGGCAATGAGCGCGCCTTGAAGCTCGTTCTCTATCTTTATCGCCTTGCCGGTTTCAAAACCGTCAAGCTCAAAGTCGGCGGGGCTGTCGAGGAAGATCTTGAGAAAGTTCGCCTTGCTCGTGAGATTTTGGGCAAGAGAGTGACACTCAGGGTCGATGCCAATTGCGCCTGGTCGGTTGACGATACGCTCAGCTTTTGCAAAATGGCTCGGCCTTACGGTGTTGCCTCAATCGAGCAGCCGGTGCCAAAGGAGGATTTCCGCGGGCTCAAGGAAATCAGTGAGCGCACGGAAGAAGAAATTGTCGCAGACGAATCTCTTTGCACTATCGAAGATGCGCGCCGCCTCGCGGAGGGCAGGGTTTGCCGCGGCTTCAACATCCGTCTTTCCAAAGTGGGAGGTATCCTTCCTGCTCTTGCCATTGCTGAAATTGCCCGTGCCAACGGGATCAATTGCCATCTCGGCGCTCAGGTGGGTGAAAGCGGCATTCTCACAGCCGCCGGACGGGCCTTTGCGGCCGCCCAGCCGCCTTTCGCCAATTACGAGGGAGCAGCCAATTTGTTTCTGTTGCGAAAGGATCTGGTGAGTGAAAACCTGACTCATGGTATCGGCGGCAGAGCGCAAGTCAGCTTACGTCCCGGTATCGGAGTGACGGTAATGGAAGAGCGAATAGGAGAGCTTGCAGGCGAGCTTGCCAGAGAAGTGAAAAGCGAGCTTGCCGGAATTGACGAAGCTGGCATCGGCAGGCTCATAAGACCGGCTATGCCGGATGCCGGCAAAGAGACGATAAAACGAGGTGCTCATGCTTAAGAGTCCGGATATTGCCATTGGTCAACTGTACAGGCGAGCCACTCACGTGCGGTGGTTTCTTCAGGCCGTGAAGAATCCGGAAGCGGTGCAGCTGAAGAAGCTTTTCTCCATGATTCGCGCCAATGAAGACACAGCATTCGGAAAAGCGCACAAATTTGAGCGCATTCGCACCATCGACGATTACAGGCGCCACGTGCCCGCGCAAAAATACGAGGATTTGCAGCCGTACATAGATAGAGTGCGCCAGGGCGAGACCAGGCAGTTGACTGTCGAGCAGCCGTTCATGTTTGCCACCACAAGTGGTACCACGGCCGATCCCAAATTCATTCCCATCACCAACCGGCACCTGGCCGACTATACGCATGCTTTCCAGATTCACAACTATCATATGATTGAGGATTTCCCGGAGGCCGCTCAAGGGCGTTTCCTCGTCATTACGAGCAACGACGAGGAAGGTCTCTGCCAGTCGGGCGTCCCATATGGCGCCGTTTCGGGGCTGTTGAACAGGCGCCAGCCGCCCTTGATTCGCCGGCATTTTGCCGTGCCCTATGAATTGTGCAAAGTAAAAAATGTGGACGCCAAATATTATTTGATGCTGCGGGCCGCGCTTGCTCAAGACGTCACCGCCATCCTTTGCTGTAATCCCTCCAGCTTGCTCTTGCTTGCCGATCAGCTCAAAGAGCATGCCGGCGATCTGGTCTCCGATTTGTTCGACGGAACGATAAGAAGCGCCTATCAACCGCCGGCGCAGTACATGGATGCTTTTGCCCGCTGTTTAACGCCTGAGAAAGAACGCGCCCGCGAGCTCGACGCGCTTCTGGAGCGGGACGGGACGCTTGTTCCTAAAGTGGCGTGGCCGAATTTGCGTGTGCTCGTGTGCTGGAAGGGCGGGCCGATGTCTTTTTATCTGGACAAGCTGCCGGACGCCTATGGCGACATTCCTTGCCGCGATTTTGGCTACATGGCAAGCGAAGGTCGCGGCTCGATTCCTCTTACTGATGAGGGGGCAGGCGGCGTTCTGGCATTGACGAGCCATTTCTTCGAATTCGTGAGCGAAGAAGAGGCAGAAAAAGCGCAGCCTCGATTCCTGCTCGCCCACGAGCTTAGGCAAGGGCAGCGCTATTACATTTACTTCACGACCAATGCCGGCCTTTATCGCTACAACATCAACGATCTCATTGAGGTCGACGGATTCTTCGGCACAACGCCGGTAATCAAATTCGTCCGCAAGGGTCTCGGCATAAGCTCCATTACCGGCGAAAAGCTTACGGAAGAACAAGTCCTGGTGGCGGTGACAATGGCGGTTCGGCAATTGAGCGTCGGTGAAATCGAC
Organism: Candidatus Obscuribacterales bacterium; assembly: GCA_036703705.1. Taxonomy (GTDB): domain Bacteria; phylum Cyanobacteriota; class Vampirovibrionia; order Obscuribacterales; family Obscuribacteraceae; genus DATNRC01. Next base: position 19,914 of record DATNRC010000244.1, on the reverse strand, counting down.
CATTGCACAGTGGAAGTCGAGCTCGGGCATCCGCCTCATTACGTCTGCTTTGTCGAGCTCAGCTCCCCGCTTCCGGAATCGGTTCGCCACCAGTTTATTCGCGTTTTTGATGATTCATTGAAAAACCAAAACCCGGAGTACCAGGATAAGAGAATGACGAAACGGCTGGGCGAGCCTGTATTGCGAATACTGCCGCCCGGCACTTACACCAAAATCAGACAGCAAAGAGTGCTTGCCGGGGCCCCCGAAGCGCAAGTGAAAATCCCTATGCTGAGTTCGCCCAGCTCTTTCTCGAAGCAGCTGGCCCACCTCAACGTTTTCTAAAATCTGTGATTTCTTTCCCTGGCGGCGAAAGACGGTGCCTCGACTGGTTTATGAGACAGCGCACAAAGGAGAAGCAATTCGATGACTAGCACTACAGGCGGTGGTAAACCCACAGTGGCGGTTACTGGGGCATCCGGTCTTGTGGGAAGCCATCTTGTCAATCATCTCGTCGGGCAAGGTTTCAATGTCGTTGCCGTGATGCGCGGAAGAAGCAATGAGAGCTTGTTTCAGTCCGAACTGGCATCCGGCCGCCTGACAGTGCGAATATCCGACGTGCTTGATCCTGAAGGTATGCAAGCCGCCTTTGAGGGCGTTGATGTGGTAGTGCATACGGCAGGAACCGTGGACGCGCTTGGTCCGCGCAAGCAAATATTCGACACCAATGTGGAAGGAAGCCGCATTGCATTGGATGCGGCGAAAATAAAAGGAGTCAAGCACTTCATTTTCATCAGCTCCCTTTCCGTCATCACGGGTCAGGGCGATCAATATGATGTTGATGAAAGCGCTCCTCTTACATACTGTGGCGAGTCCTATGCCGATTCGAAAGTGGACGCGGAAAAGCTGGTCATGGCCGTGCCGCCCTCGGATGCCATGAAAGTGACGGCGCTCAGGCCGGGCTTCATCTACGGGCCTCGTGAGCGTGCCTGGATGCCGCGTTTGATAAATTCAATCTCCACCGGCAAGGCGATGTTGATAGACGGCGGCACAAAAGAGACGAATGTGATCTATGTCGGTAATCTCAGCCGGGCAATCGAGGGAGCGATCCTCAACGAGAAGGCTTATGGTCGCGTGTACAATCTTACCGACGGTGAGAAGACGACGAAAAAACAACTCTTTGATGCCATTGCCGATGGTCTGGGATTGCCGAGAGTCACCAAGGTGGTACCAGGAGCAGTGGCGCGTGCGGTTTGCGAAGTGGTTTCATCTCTGGCTCCCCTCCTGCCTGAAAAGTCACGCCGCAACTTGTCTCGTTTCTCCCGAGCCGCATTTCGCCTGGCGGGAGTCAATCAGGGATTCTCCATCAAGCGGGCGGAATCCGACCTTGGCTATGTCAATCGCGTGCCTTTTGCGGAAGGAATGCGGATTACGCTCGATTACTTCAAGAGTGAAAGAAAGCAAGCGGGACAGAAAGAGGCAAAAATGGGAGCAGGCGCAAGGTAGCGTGCCTGTATGAATGCAATAATGTCGGTGGGACGAGCGGCAGAGGTAAAAGGATGAACGTCAAAGAATTCGTCATTGATTATTGTGATCGCCACAAGCATCCTCTAAACGCATGTCTTCATATCGTCGGCGTTCCGGCCGCTTTCGCGGGCTTCTACTTTCTTTTTGCGGGCAAATTCCTGCTTGCTCTCGAACTGATTGTGGGCGGCTACTTTCTCCAGTATCTCGGCCATCGCGCGCAGGGCAATGAAGTTGGCGAGGTGACGCTTATCAAGCACGTCTTAAGGAAGCTTGCCAAAAGAAATGGTGTCAAAAGCTGACTTTCGCGGTGTGAGTGTGGGAGGTCTTGAAGTGTCTGAACGAGGCGGAGCAATTGTCGTAGACGGTGCCACCGGTTATCTGGGCAATCATGTGGTGTCTTCTTTGATGGCGCGCGGCAAGGAAGTGCGGGCGCTTGCGCACAAAGGCGCACGCGAGGCAGATATAGAATTTCTCAGAGCAAGTGGTTGTGCGGTTTACACAGGCGACCTCAACAGCCAGTCGAGCGAAATTGACGCTTGTTTCCATGAGGCAAATACTGCTGTGCATTTGATTGGCAGCATCGCCCCGCCTCGCGGCCAGAGCCTTTCCGATTTGCACGTCGAGCAAACGAGCGCCTGGATCGAGCACTTAAAAAGCGCGGGCGTGAAAAATGCCGTCATGGTGACCGCATTGGGCAGCAGCGAAGCGGCGGCAAGCAACTACCACAGGACGAAGTGGCTGGCTGAGGAAAAGCTGAGGCAGAGCGGGCTCAGATACATCATTCTCAGACCCTCTCTCCTTCTTGGACGGCAGACCGGAAGCCGAGACAGCAAGCTCATGCGGCGCTTGATGCAGGTGATAAGAACGCGCAAAGCCGTCCCCCTCGTTCGCGGCGGCATCAATAGACTGCAGCCCCTCTTTATCGCCGACATGGCAGAGGCCGTGGCGCGTTGTTGTGAGGCGCTCGAAGAAGGGACATCATCAGGCCAAGAGCTTGTCAACACGACGCTGGAGCTGGGCGGTGGCGAGGCTCTTACTATGCGCGAAATTGCCTGCGGGCTGATGGAAGTTATGGGCACGATTAGACCGATTGTTGCTTTGCCGGAGGGCGTGGCCTCGCTTCTTGCGCTTCTCTTCGAAGCTACGCAAGAGGTGCCGTTGCTGACAAGAGATCAGGTCAAACTTTCGTTGCAAGACAATGTTTGCCCGAACAACGATCTGATAGGCAAGCTCGGCATCCATCCCACGCCGGTGAAAGCGGCGCTGGAAACCTACAGAGCAGAAAGAGCGACGACGGAATCAAGGGTGTGAGAATTCTCGTAACTGGCGCATCGGGCTTTATAGGGTCCAAACTGGTTCCTCGGCTTATTGAGGAGGGGCACAAGATTCGCACCATGGGTCGCGGCAGTTCGGTCCCGCGCAATCTCGCGCATTTGAGTGTCGAGCATGTAAGAGGTGATGTCACCAATCCCGAACATGCCGCCACGGCGGTTGAAGGCTGTGATGCCGTCTACCATCTGGCCGGGCTTGTCTCTTACCGAAAGACGGACTTGAACAGAGCTTACGGTGTGAATGTGATGGGCACGCGCAATATCATGCAAGCGTGCCTGAGGGCCGGTGTCAAACGAGTTATTCACACGAGTTCGGTCGCTGCGATGGGCATCCCCGAGTTTGGCACCATCGCCGATGAGACTTTTGCGTACAATCTCAACGGGCTGGGATTGAGTTATTGTGACACCAAGCATGAAGCAGAGCTGGAAGTTCTGCAGGCATTCAAAGCCGGGCTGCCGGTGCTTATGCTCAATCCCGGTATCATATTTGGTGAGGGCGACACGCACCCGCATCATCACGTGATATTCGGCGCCATGTCCAGGGGATGGCTTTTAGGCGTTCCTCCCGGCGGAGTACCGTTCTCGGATATCAATGACGTAGTGGAAGCGCACGTCAATGCGTTGACAAAGGGAAGAACCGGAGAGCGTTATGTTCTGGTCAGCGCCAATCTGACGATGAAAGAGGCGGCATCCATCTTTGCCAGGGTCTTTCATACGCGCAAGCCCATATGTGAGATTCCGGGAGCGATCGTGGTGGCGCTTGGCAGTTTGTCTGAAAGCATTTTGCCGCTAATGGGGCTTACTCCTTCTCTTACAAGGCAAGTGGCCTGGCTCAGCCAGCACCGCATCTTTTTCAGCTCCAAAAAAGCGGAGGAGGAGCTTGGCTTTCACGCCACTCCATTTGAAGAGACTATACGAAGGACTGCGCCCTATTACCTGAGCAAAAGCAAGGAAAAGGAAAAGAAAGCTCTTGGCGCGTCGAAAAGCACGACGCTATAGCTTAGCTACTCGTTGCCGCCAACGGTTACAGGCGCGCTTGAATCCATGATCGTCGGCGGCGCTGCCGAGTTCAAATCTTCTAGTTGAGCATATTTGTCAGCCAGTCTTTGTTCTTGCACGCTCTGATGCATCATCCGGTAATACTTGCCCAGTTCTTCCGTGCGAGCGTTCTTGTAGCCTTCCTGGCACTGGTTGTAAGCTTCGTCGTAATTGCCGGTGGCGGCAAGAGACTTGATGAGCCCTGCTCTCGCCAAATCGTATTGCGGATCTGTGCCCAGAGCATCACGGAACCAGTCTTCTGCTTCTTTGTACTTGCCCAGCTTGAAATATGCTTCGCCCAGGTTATAGCTGTCGAACGCCGCTGGTCTCATCATGCGGCTCACAAGGGCAAGTTGCTTGAGGGCCTCTTCCTCGGCGCCTATGTGCAGGAGGGCATAGCCCAGATATCTTCTTGCCGAAATTGAGTCTCTGTCGGTTTTTACAGCCGTGACCAGCGTCTTCACGGCAGGCTCATAGCTGCCTTTGTTCATCTGGTTGTACGCTCTTTTCAAGAGCTCCGAGAGCTCGGGGCTGACAGTGTGCGCAGAAAAGGCGGGTCGGCTTGCCGAAGCACAGATTAAGCCCGCCGAAAAGACTACTATGGATAGCGCTTTCACGAAGCCTCTTTTCTCTGCCATTACGAACACTCCTGAGCATAGCTGAAAAATTGGAGCCGCTTTCGCCCTCGCAGGGGGGGTCCGAAACCAACACCTACCTATTATGCCAAGATCGATATCAATTTATCCAACGGCCGATAAATTGGGCCGGATTGTTCATACACCGCTTTTTCTGTTCCACATCACCGAGTCGACGAGGTAATGATGGGCGGAGATAGAGGAAAGGCAGGTGGCGCTGAATTGGGCCCAGAAGATGTTGGGCGCAGTGAAGATATAGTCCTGAATTCCCTCGCCGATTAAGAAGAGGAATACCCAGAAAGCAAGGAAGGTCAAACCGTGAGGGACGAGCGCAAGCAATCGTCGGGTAGGAAAGTTGAGCGACGAGGTTTGCTTTTCTTCCAGGAGAAAAACGATGCCCACATATTGTATGGCGTGAAAGACAGTGATGGTGAGAAAACCGCGGGCGTAATATTGCGCCGACAAGAAACCGAACCAGTGAATAAAGTAGTACATGACGAGGTTTAGAAGCCCTGTGGCATCATAATCCTGGTCGGAGTTTCTGTATTTGATGACCTCCGAAGCGATGGCGGAGACAAGCCCGCACGCGGCTAGAATCCATGAGAAAGTGAGGATCGGGTCGGGGATATTGAGGGGAATTATGTATTCAGAAGGTTTGCCGCGCCAGACCGTGTACAAAAGGTCCCATCTGCCCAGGACGAACAGCGGAATGGGCAGGTGATAACCCCAGAAAGAGAGCTTTTGCGACAGCTCCGATTCTGCTTTGCTGCGCCCGAAATATCGGCTTACGCCATAAACCTGCCTCAAGTAATGGTAAGACTGCCAGACGTTGACGAGAGTGAAGGCCTCAACGAAAAACCCTTTGACGGTGGCGAAGCATAAAAAGGCAAGAATCAAAGCGTATGCCGGAAAGCCGTAATACCATTTGACCTTGTTTTCGCCGATCTTCCGGGTCAAGCGTGCATAGGTTGCCCATGTATGAGGCATGCTGACAATCATATTGGCCCAGAAGGCCCAGGCAATGGGCTGATTCGCCCCTGCCCCGCGTTCTCCAAGAGACATCACAAGCGGCAAATAGAGCGGCAGTCCGCCGACGATAATCCAGAACAGCTCGAAATAAGTGGTTTTGCCGAAGGTGAGGCGCTTTAAGGCAATTGAATTCGCTAGAGGTCGAACTGAGGCGCTGTCCAAATTCACACCTTGAGTAAAGTCGTCTTGGCAAAAGGCAGGCCGCCTTTAAAAAATCCCTTCCAATATACCCTAAAAGCCGCGGCTTGAACCTTGAGAAAACAACTGCCACGTCTTTGGTGTAAGCTTGGGTGTGATCTTTAATGTCGCCTTGAATGGTTTCGCATAATTCGTCCCCCCCTTCTCAATCGGCTGAGCCATCAGCAGAGCCACCTCGGGTCATCGCCTACGATCCGGCGCTCAAGTTTTTCATCCGCTCTCTCATTCTCTTCTATTTCGTCACAAGCGTCGTCAGCCTCCTGCCGCACAGCCCGCTGGAGCAAAGGCTGAAGAGCGTCCTGCAACCAACGGAGCGAGCGCTCGGTCTGACTCAAAACTGGAGGCTCTTTTCTCCCGAGTTGCGCCAGATCAACTATTATCCAGTGGCCGTGATTACATTTGCGGACGGCTCAACCAAGCTCTATGAATTCCCCCGCCTGGAGAAAATGAGCCTCAGCGAACGATTTCGCAGGCAGAAATTGTGCAAGCTCTTTCAAGACTCACTGCCCTGGTCCGACTTTCATTATTTCTGGCCCTATGCGGCACGGTACGTCGCCCGAGCAAACACAGATCCTGAAAATCAACCGCAGATGGTGGCACTTGCCTATGCCTGGGTCAAAGGCCTCGATTTCCGCCATTATGTCAAGCAAGGAAATCTTCCGGAGCCGAACAGACTCTACACATTTTTTGTCTATCGCGTTACGGCGGAGGATCTCAAATGACCTTCCGGGATTTGCTTGCCAAACTCGACAATTGGTTTTTCAAGCCAAGATCTCCTGTGCCTCTTGCCTTGTTCAGAATTCTTGTCGGACTGCTGCTTTTGCAGACCGTCCTCGTGCACCATGTGCCCGATTGGCATCTTTATTACTCGGATAATGCGTTTTTGCCGCGGCAGGCGATCATGGCGCACTGGTGGCAATTCGATCCGATTATCGATTTCCTGGCTCTTCTGCCCGCCGGCGACACCTGGAAAATTGGATTCTTTGCCGTGCTTGTCGTCGCCGCTCTATTTATGACCGTCGGCTTCTTGACACCATATGCGGTGCCGATCGTCTTTCTGATGCTGCTCTCGATCAACAAGCATTTCCCTTACAACTGGAACGGCGGCGACTCCATGATGCAGCTGGCGCTTTTCCTTCTCGCCTTCGGCAGGTCGGGTGACGCCCTCTCTCTTGATAATCTGATTCGCTCAGCAAAAGACGATTGGCGCAAAGTGGGGTTCGAGCCCGTACACTCGCCTCCCTGGGTGCAACGCATGCTCCAGTTGCAGCTGGCGCTGGCTTATCTGGACACTTTTCTCTGGAAGGCCACAGGCAGCAAATGGATTGACGGCTCGGCGTTGTATTATGCGCTGCGCCTGAGAGAGTACATTAAGCTCCCGCTGCCGCCTCTTCTCGACACTCCTTTGTTCATGCGCGTCGGCAGCTGGATGACGCTTATCATCGAATTTGCGCTCTGTACTTTCATATGGTTCAAGGACGTTCGCTATTACGTGCTTCTCTCGGGGCTGTTGCTGCACCTCGGAATTGATTACTGTATCAATCTGCCGGTATTTGAATGGATGTTCCTTTCAATGTACGTGCTTTTTATCGAGCCTGAAGACCTTAGCAAGTTTTGGCGCCATGTGACAGCCAAGATCGAACAGCTCTTCGGGCCGCCACGCCGTCTTACTTTTGACGGACATTGCCTGCTCTGCGTGCGAGGCACGGGAATATTCCACAGAATGGATATCTTTGGGCGTTATGAGTTTGTCGACTTTCGCCGGGCTGACAATCGCGATCGGCTCAAAGATCTCGACTTCGAGAGGGCCGAGCGCGAGATGATGGTGGAGACAGAAGAGGGCTGGCAGGGCGGATTCAAGGCCTTTCGCATCATCTCGCGCTCGATGCCGCTTCTGTGGTTCCTCTTGCCGCTCCTTTATCTGCCGCTGATTTCGTTCATCGGTGAACGGATTTACGGCCTGATTGCTGAAAATCGTTATCTGCTGTTGGGGCGCTGCGACGACACGAGCTGCTCCCTTCACGCCACTGCGTACGGTGCCGAAAATTGCCTCGCTAAGTCCGGCAGTGCATCCGCCAGCGAGGAGGGCGAGCCTGCATGATGCGCTTCCTGTTTTTCGCTACCCTGGCAGTCTGGTGTGCAGCCGCGCTCATGCCCGAGCGCATAAAAATCTGGCAAACGAAAAATCTCACTTATGATGTCGTTGCTACTGACGAGCTCCTCTCCGCGCAACGGGCTTATGATAAGCTTTCACAACTTTCCGACAGTGATGACGGCAAAGCCAGAGCAGCGCTTTGTCTGGCGAAAGCATTCTGGATACAGAGAAAATACAATGAAGCTTATGGGCGCTTTCTCAAGATCGCGCAAGCTCGAGAGCCGCTCAATCTGGAATACGACAAGCTCTTGATCGAGGCGCGACTGGGCGCGGCGGGAGTGCTCAGAGATTGTGCCACTTATCATGGTGCTCTAAAGATGTATGAAGAGGTTCTTGCCTACGATCGTCGGCGCCTGGCGACGGATGCCCCGGGCATCGCGCGCGACCTCAACAACATCGCTTTTGTTCATTACCTGGCGTCGATGTACGGGGAGGACGTGTCGGCGAAAAGAGAGGGCCTGAAATCAGCGGAAAAGATGTTTCTTGATGCGCTGAAGATAGAACGGGCGCGCGCTTCCTCGACAGCCGCTGAAGCCAGGACTTTGCAGATGCTGTCGTATGTATACAAGCAACAAGGAAGGCGCGAAGAAGCTGACATGATGCTTAATCAGGCTCGGGAAATCGAGGCGCGACTTCAAAGGCCTTGCCGTGAGCCGTAAAAGCTGAGCACCTCCTTGTTGCGCCCTCTGCCGCAAGCATGAAATCCTGTTGTTAATTCCGCCGAGCCGGCGATAATGCCAGGACGTCCTTCTTTGCCTTACTCTTGAGACAGTTTTTGGTTGAGGCGTATGAGAGCGCCTTTTATGAGGTCGCATTCCCTTTTTGTCGGCAACATACGCTGAAAGGCGCTGCGGAGCTCCGCAAGAACGAGCTGGCGATTGTAAGCGCGCGAAAATTCCGCGGCGTCGAACAAGGCTCCTATCTGACCGAAAATCTCATCAACGTCGGCGCCTGTAGCGAGTATCGAACGACTGTCGTTTTTTGGCTCTTTCGGCGATCCGTGACGCTCATCCTGCTTGCAATCCGCACTTTTGATGCTGCCGGCGCGCACCAATTCGTAGGCTACGATGCCCAGTGCCTGAGCGACATTGAGCGATGGCAACTCCGGCTGTGTGGGTATGGTGAGCACGCAATGGCATCGCTTCAGTTCGTCGCCGCGCAATCCGTCGCGTTCGTCGCCGAAGATAAGGGCAATCTGATCTTGGTCAGAGATGCCGGAAAGTCTTGTCGACAGCTCTTGGGCCAAAATACAGTTTTCTGCACGCTGGCGTCCGGACGTAGTGCCGATTGCTATGCCGATGTCGGCAAGTGCCGCATCAAGCGTGGTGAATACTGTTGCCTGCTTGAGTACGTCGAACGCACCTACAGACATTTTTCGCGCCTCTGCATCTTTGTAATTCCTGGGCGGGTCAATGAGCCGCAGACTAAAGAAACCAAAATTCTTCATCACGCGGGCGACGGCACCAATGTTGCCGAGAAATTGCGGACGGGCGAGCACAAAGTGGACGTTGGCGCGCAAGATGAGTCTTTCATCGGAAGCGGAATCATGGTTCATGATCATTCGTCAGTCACTTTGGTTGACTGATCGCTCTTTTGCATCGTGCTTGCCAGGGAAGTGTCGATAAGCCGTCGCCATCCTGCCAAACAAAGCAACGACTGGTTGGTTGAGCGCTATGGCCAATATGCCTGCTGCTGCCAGAGCGAGGATCGCTGTCAGTTTGAACATGGGCAGAAGCGATACTGCAGGCAATACCTTCTCCAGATAGAGAGAGACCGGCAAAACGCCCGCAAAGACAAGGGCTTCCTTTAAACCGAAGGTCTTCGCCAGGTCATCCGCTCTACGCATGTTAAGGGCCGTGTCGCCGGCAGTGAGTATGAAGGATCCTGCCGCGCCGAGGAAAAACAAGCACAGCTTTGCAAACATAAAATTGACCACCACCGCGCAAGACAAAAGGACGCCGACGGTGAAAATAGTGCTTGCTGTGAGGACTCTCTGGCAGCCGAACCACCCGATCATTGAGCGCGACAGTACCGCACCGGCGACGATACCGAAGGTAAGCGAAGGAATGAGCTCGTGAGCAATAGCCGCACTCAAGTGATGCGCCTGCAGGGCAAGAAAGACAAGGGTTGTGTAGAAGCTCACGATCAACGTTTGGGCAGCCGTCACAACTGAAATGGAAGCAGTCGACTCTTCTTGCTCTTTGCCGTTTTGAGTGTTGGCGGCACTCTTCAATGAACCAAGGAATGCGGCCGCTTTTTCGCCTCGCGCAAAAATCTCCTCTCGCTTGTCCTGTCCATATCCGACCGCAAGGGCGCTGAATAAAAAGCAAATCACATAGAGTATTGACGCCAATCGCATAAGCGCCATGGCAGAGCCGTCCATTGCCGGAATTGGAAGCACAAGCGCTGCCAAGGTCGCTGTGGCGCAGCCGGCCCAATTGGCGGCATGGAATGCTGAAAGCTGTTTTTGTACTTCAGAGCTTTGTCCTGCAAAACACTTCAGAATTGCAGGCGGCATCAGTGCTGGCCTCATCGTCCAGAATAAGGAGCCAAACAAACTGAGAGCGGCAATTACTGAGCCAACCAATAAGTCTTTGCATGGCAAGCCCATAATCGCCGGCAAAAACACAAGGCATGACAAGGCGAGTGTTCCGCGAGCAAGGCAGGTCCAGAGGAGCAAGTTTTCCTGATTGCTTCGCTTCACGAGCAAGGCGGCCCAAAGGGTGCCGACAATCCAGGGCACGATGAGCAAGGCGCTGCTCATGCCCAAGTTCTGTCCGAACGGACCCCACAAGACGAGCCATGAAAGCGCCTGCGTCAAAAAGATTCGGTCCGCCAGGACGGACGCCACGACAGCAATTGCGGAGAGGGAAAATGTAATGAGATAGCCAGGCGATGGGCTGCTCAGTGAGATTGTCTCTTCATGCGGCGCACCGACTCGCATGCGCCCCCGGGATGAGCGATCCACGCTCGACGAGACCGTTATTGGGACGACTTCACTGCAAGTTGCATTGCTGGCTCTGGATTTGTCGATGCCTTTAGCGTCATTTACGACTTGCGCCGCACTCGTTTGTACGGGACTCTGAAGATTGACACCAATCTCAGTAGACGCTCCAGCTTGATTGTTTCCGAAATGGGAATGCATATCCCTTGGATAATCTCGCCAATGCTGGCGAATTTGTGTCTGCCTACATCTTACGGCAAATAAGCGTGAAAACTAAAGCGCTATCGGATTGCTTTCCAAGACCCGGAAGCCGCTCTTTGCCTCGACCAACTAAAGCGATATCGGTTGGCTTCTGCATGACAAGAGGAATGCTGCTTGACTTCGGATTTAAACCGATATCGGTTCACTTGCGGATGACAATAGCCTCTTCGTTCTCACAACCGGCTCTTGAGCCAGTGTCGCTTGACAGCCTGCGGTTTATTGAGCGCTTCTCAGCATTCCATACATATAGATCGTGCGACAATCACATGCAGTCAAAAGAGTTGAGGTTGCGTGAAATGGCGCGATGGACTGACGCTTTGGGTCTTGCCTTGGTTTGCTCGTTTGCGGCAACGAGCGGACTGGCGATAGAGAAGCATGCGAACACGCGTCTTGCCACGCCCGTTAAAAGACCTGTTTCCGCCTCGTCGCACCGAAAAGGACATTCTGTGCCGGTCCATGCTGCCGGCAGTGCCGACAAGGTTGAGAAAAAAAGCTCGAGCGCTTTGCCAACCGACTTAGCCGACTCAAAGGACAAATCCGAAGCCCAAGGCAACGGGCCCGCCAATGCGCAAGCCCAAGAGATTAGGCGAGCGGATGGCCCGGCCGTGAGTTCTCTTGATACTGTTGTCCCGGGCGCAGTCTCGCAAGCAGGTAATCAGCCGAACGGCAAAGGACAAGAAACAGCTATTCCGGACAAGAAAGATGGCAGCTCTAAAGCTGAGAGAGCGCAAGACTCAAAAACTGGGAGTGAGGGGGCGGCTCCATCTGCCGACGATGCTTCCAAACTGACCGGGAAGGACCAATCAGCTGCCAAGAAAGCAAGCAAGCAAGATGGTGATGCAAAGAGGTCGGACAGCAAAGCCAAACGAAAGTTCAAGGGCACTCCGCCGTGCATGACCTGGATCGATCCTGAGATACCGGTCAAAGCAGTTCTTGTCTGCGTACACGGATTGGGCCTTCACAATGGGACTTATGCCGGCTTCGGACAACGCATGTCGAAACTTGGCATCGCGTGCTACGCAATCGATGTTAGAGGCTTCGGCTCTTTCATGGAAGCAAAGGGACGAGAGAAGGTCGACTTCGAAGGATGCATGGAGGACGTCAAAGCTACTCTGCGCGTGGTGCGGAGAGCTCATCCAGGGGTGCCGGTCTTCATCCTCGGTGAATCCATGGGTGGTGCCATTGCTTTGCGAGCCACGGCCAGGTATCCCGAGTTGATTGACGGCTTGATTTCTTCAGTGCCATCGGGCGATCGCTTTAAGCAGAACAAAACGCGTCTCAATGTTGCCTTGCACTTGCTGGCGGATCCCGATCAACCTTTCAACGTCGGCAAGGGCGTAATCGAACAAGCGACGGAAAAACCGGAGCTGCGCGAGATGTGGAGCAAAGATCCGCTTGCCAGGATGAATGTTTCGCCGAAAGAATTGATTCAATTCCAGCATTTTATGAATCAGAACCATGAATCAGCGCGGCTTATCACGAACAAGCCGGTGCTGTTTGTGCAAGGGTGCAAGGATAAGTTGGTTCGTCCTGCCGGAACAGTGGAGCTTTTCAACAAGCTGTCCACGAAAGATCGTAAGATCGAACTAATACAAAATGCCGAGCACCTAATTTTTGAAGAAGATCAGTTTACAGATCATGAGATCAAAATTGTCTCTGATTGGATCGACTCGCATATGCAAAAGAACGGCGACACTAAGCCGGAGCTGGTCCAAGGCAAAAATGAGGGGATGCCCTAGGGCGGTAATTCTGGAGGGAAAATGAGGTTCATTCAAATGTTTGCTCGGACGAAAAAAAGAATGCTTGTGGCCAGTCTCAGTTTGGCGACCGGTGTGACTCTGATTGCCGGCAGTTTGGCGATGGCGATTCCTGCCCCTCCGGTTAACGGGCAATTTGCACGTTGTCTTGCCCAGGGAAAGAGCTGCCTCAAAAGCGGACAATTGCAAAAAGCCGTCATCAGTCTCGAGCAGGCTGTGAAAGAGGCGCCGGCAAGCTGTGAGGCGCACTATTACCTCGGTGAAGCCTACTGCAAAGTGAAAGCTTTCGTCAAAGCGAAGCAACAATATCGGGCAGCGATCCGCGTGGGCAAAGGCTCCGTCAATGCGCAAAAGGCAAATCAGGCCTTGATGGCCTTGCCGAAGAGCGTAATTGCGCCGAAAAGCGGACCAGAAACGAGAATGCTCGCTTCGGTTTTGGGAATCGGCAAGCACAGAGGACCGGGTGGGGCCCCGAAAGCCACGGTGATTGACTTTTACGCATCATGGTGCCACCCCTGCAAGCAGCTCGACACAGTGCTTGAGAAGATGAAAGCCCAGTATGGCGATCAGATATCTTTCATGCGAGTCGATGTCGATGATCCGGAAAACGAGCGACTGATCGATCAGTACGAGGTCAGCCCGATTCCCACTCTTGTATTTCTCAATTCTGAAGGTGAAGTTGTTACTTTCTCCGTTGGTTATTCAGGCGAGCCGGGCGTCACTGCGGGCATAAAGAAGATACTCAGCAATCAAGGGTAGATATGCACTCTTCGCTTCGCCGTCTGGCAGCACTGTCGGCTCTGCTTCCTTTAAGCGCGTTGGCGGTGCCGCTCGCCCAATCTCAGGTGGTCGCCCTTCCTGATGCCAGACAGGAGTTCATCAAGCAGCTCAAACAACCGGGCGAGCATCTCAATCTGGGCCTTGCATACTGGATTGAGCTCGATCGCGCCAAGAAATTTTATCGCTGCAACAATAAGACCGAGTTCAAAGCAGGAGACCGCATCAGATTTCATGTCACGACGAATGCGGACGGATATTTTTACGTGGTCTTGAAGCAAAGCTCCGGAGGGCACAGCGCCGTGCTTTTCCCCGAGTGCGAAAACGGTGACAGCAATTTTCTCAAGGGCGGAAAGGATTATGTCATTCCTACGGAAGCCTGGCTCGAATTCGATGATAAGCCGGGCAACGAACAGGTGATGCTCCTGCTTTCGCGCAAGCCAATCAATGCAGAAGCCACTCTTGATCCTCGCAACCATCCTCCGGTTGTGCTTTCAGCCAGCGAGAGCGGCTCCAAAGATCTGGTGCCGAGAAAAGCGCGGGTGAATTGCCCGGTTTCCGATCCGGTGTCCATTCCTTACGCTGATGTGGATACAAAGACTGAAGAAATACTTCCTTCTTACAGCGCGCAACTTTCCTCAGAAAGGGAGGCCATGCAAGATCCTAAGAGCACCAGCCTCACCACCGTCGTTCTGGACAGCCCTCAGGATGTCCTTTCCGTCAATCTTACTCTCAAGCACCGATAATGCTTTGTCACTTAACCGAATCGGCCCGCAAAAACGAGCGCATGTATTCTGGCGACGTGAGACCATGTCGCCGGACAGCAATCACGATAGCATAGAGAGCGCCTCTCAAGGAGACAAGCCGTGGCAAAGGACCAAGAAGGGTATTGGAAAAAAGCAAGAATGCGTGGGAGCGGAAAGAGTACGCAAGTTATAGAGCAGCCTGGGCGCGAGTTTGCTTGCTTTGCCCAGTATCACACTGCTTCCGTAAGTGGAGTTGCCACGGTGAGAGTGAGCGTTTCTACCGAGAAAGCTTGCCCTCCCCCATCGTCCTACGCTCTGGATATCGGAGACGATCAATCCTGTGCCGAGCTGAACTTTGCCGAGGGCAACGCAGCTGAAGAGGCGGGGGTTGTCCGACTCGAGGATTTCAGAAGCGGCACCGCCTCAAGGGTAGAGTGGCAAGAAGAAAGCGGTGAGCCGCCACTGCCGTTGGAGATGAGCTTCAAGCGCTTGTCCGAGAGCCGCTTCCAATTTTCCTTTCGCCTTCGAGAAGGGACCAGATGTCTGGGACTGGGCGAGCGATATGGCGGATTGAACAGGCGCGGCGCAGTGCACACGCTCTTCAACACTGATGATCCGCACCACTATCCTTCTATCGATCAAATGTACAAGTCCATACCGTTTTTGATTATCTGGTATCAGGGACGGTGCCACGGCATCTTTATCGATTCGCCCGCCAGGCAAAAGTGGAATCTTGATTCAGACATGACGGGCCTGGCTACGGTCGATCTCATTAGCCGGCGCGGTTTTCAGATGTACATCATGGGTGAGAGCAGCTTGCCCCAAATCGTCGGCGCCTACACGCAACTGACCGGCAAAGCGAAGCTGCCGCCGTTGTGGTCTCTCGGCCATCAGCAATGCCGCTGGAGCTATCCCGACGAGCCAACGGTGCGCGAAATCGCAAGCGAGTTCAGGCAAAGGCATATCCCTTGCGACACTATAGTGCTCGACATCGACTACATGGAAGACTACCGGGTGTTCACCACCTCGAGCGAGCGCTTTCCCGATTTTAAAAAGCTGGTCGCCGACCTTTACGACAACAACTTCAGAGTGGTCACCATCGTCGATCCCGGCGTGAAAAAAGACGCCCAGTACTCGGTTTTCCAGGATGGAAAGAAGCACGGATACTTCGTCAAGAAAGCGGACGGCAAATTATTCATCGCCGAGGTGTGGCCGGGGGAGTCAGCTTTTCCTGACTTTCTGCGCGAGGATGTGCGTCGATGGTGGGCGGCGCAGCATGGTTTTTTGACCGATCAGGGAGTGTCAGGCATCTGGACGGACATGAATGAGCCGGCGTTTTTCGATCTGCCCAAGCTCTTGCTCGAGGATGGCGTCGAATTGCCGCCGGATGAAGATCAGCTATTCATGCAGCAAACTCCGGAAGGGGCGGTAGGTCATTTCGAAGTGCGCAATCTTTACGGCTTTCAAATGGCTCGTGCCACACACGAAGGGCTTAAGGCGCTGAGGCCGAATGAGCGCCCGTTCGTTCTCTCGCGGTCCGCATATGCCGGAATTCAGCGCTATGCAGCTGTCTGGCTCGGAGACAACAGCTCATGGTGGGAGCATTTGGCGCGATCGATGCCCATGCTCGTCAGCATGGGCTTGTCGGGTGTTGCATTCTCAGGCGTCGACATTGGCGGATTTTCTTCCCATTGCACGGGCGAGCTTCTTGCACGCTGGTATGCGCTCGGCTTGTTTTATCCGCTCTTTAGAAACCATTGCTGGCTTCACGGGCGCGTGCAGGAGCCGTGGGCGTATACGCCCGCAGTGGAAGCCGCTTGCAAGAAGTTCATCGAGACAAGATATCGATTGCTGCCTTATCTCCAGGGACTTTTCCTTGAGCACCAAAGAAGCGGAGCGCCTGTCATGCGACCCCTCGCTTATCACTATGCGGATGACGAGCATGCCGCCGAGATCGACGATCAATTCCTTTTCGGCAAGGACATACTCGTCGCTCCCATTGTCGAAAGAGGAAGAATGAGCCGTGCCGTCTATTTGCCGAGCGGCAGATGGCATCGTTTCGATGGCCGTGAAACGCTTGAAGGCGGGCGTGCCCATCAGCTTTCGTTCGCCTTTGACGAAGTGCCGGCCTTTGTGCGCGATGGTGCCATTATTCCGCTTGCCGATGTTGTGGAGAGCACGGCCGAATACCATCAAGCTGCGGTCACCTTCGCTGTCTACGGCTGCCAGGCGGAAGGGTCCTATTATGAGGATGATGGCATATCTTTCGATTATGAATTCGGATGTTTCAACGAATGGCAACTGACGTATAAGAACGGCAAGTTCGAGAGCAAACCCACGCATATGGGTTTTGGCGCGCCTTCCCGGGAATTCAGGTTGCGCATTGGCGAGCGGGAGATGTCTGTGCGCCTGCGTTGCTCGAGCTGATTACAAAAATTTTGCTCACAGTAAGACAGCGGATGGTATTGCTTCTCGGGACATTTCGTTAAGGCGTCTTAACAAGGCAATTCTAGAAATGCTCTAAACTCTTGTGCCGTGTCAATAGGACAAGGGCAGTCACAGATCCCAGTTTTTCCTTAGTCAGAAATAGAGCTTATGAATTCGATATCGGTCTCGTCGCAATTTCCACCATTGCCGGAACTCTCAGGTGGTGTAGCAGAAGTACTGTCGATTGCAGCCGCACGTCAGCCTGACAAGACAGCCGTCATTTATCAAGGAGAGAAAATCACTTATCAGCGCCTCTTTGCAAGAGCGCAGACGATAAGCTCTGCCCTTGCCCGTGTGGGCATCATTCAGGGCGACAAGGTGGGCGTGCTCTTTCCCAATCATCCCGACTTTGTTGCCGCTTTCTTTGCCGTATGCGGCCTGGGCGCTACTGTCGTGCCCATCAATCCGCTTCTCAAATCGGAAGAAATTCAGCATATCTTGCACGATTCCGATGCTAAAGCCTTGCTTGTTCATGAAGACACCATGGGTGAGGTCGGCTCGGCCGTCAACGATGTGCCTGGGTTGGAGCATGTCTTTGTCTTTGCTTACGATCCTAAGGGCAAAGAAATCAATCTTCCTCTCAGCCAGAGCGTGCGCTCGAGAGTGACTGTTACCCAGTTCAATTGCTCGTATATGTCCATCGACGGTCTAGAAGATGTTACTTCTGGCTGGACGAAATCGTTGCGACGCGAAGAAGATCTGGCCGTGCTTGTCTACACTTCCGGCACCACGGGCAAGCCGAAGGGCGCGATGCTGAGCCATCACAATGTTCTGTCCGCCGTTGAAGCCGCGCAGGCCGTTTTTCCTGTCGCGAGCGAAGACAAAATGCTTGCCTGCCTGCCGCTTTGCCACATATACGGGCTTTCAGTAGTCATGATCGGTATGATTGCCAAGGGCGGAACCATAGTCATTATCGAGAAGTTCGAGGCCAAAAAGGCTCTTGAGGTAATGGAGCAAGAGAGAGTGACGATACTTCCGGCGGTGCCGGCCATGTATCAGTTTATTGTCATGGAGCTTAACAGCTCGGTTTACGATCTGTCGCATCTGCGCCTTTGTCTGTCCGGCGGCGCTCCACTGCCGGTCGAGATGTACGACGCTCTGGCGCGAGTGATCAAGGCGCCTCTGGTTGAGGGCTATGGTCTGACCGAGACGTCTTGTGCGTCGACGCTCAACCCCGTCAACGGCAAGGCAGTAAAGGGCAGCGTCGGTTTGCCGTTGCCTGGAGTTAAGGTGGCGATTCTCGGACCGGACGGCAGCGCGCTTCCCCGCGGCAGTGCCCATGTGGGCGAGATTGCCATCAAAGGACCGAATGTGATGCGCGGCTATTACCGCCGCCCCGATACGACTCAGGAAATCCTCAAAGATGGCTGGCTTTTGACCGGCGATCTCGGATATATAGACGAAGAAGGATATATATTCATTGTTGGACGCTCCAAAGAGCTCATCATACGGGGCGGGCAAAATATCTACCCGCGTGAAATCGAAAACGCCATCGTGCGCATGAAAGACGTCATTGAGGCGGCCGTGGTTGGCGTTCCCGATCAGTATATGGGCGAGCGAGTAAAAGCTGTCGTAGTCCTAAAGCCAGGCAGCGAGGCAAGTGAACAGGACGTCAAAGACCATTGCGCGAAGCTGCTTGCAGAGTACAAGGTGCCGCGCATTGTCGAATTCGTCGAGGCCTTGCCGAGAAATTCCACCGGTAAAGTTTTGAAGCGTCTTCTGGTGTAGACACCCCCCCAAAATAGTGAACTTTGCCACCCGATAGAGTGATTTGTGAATGGCGCTCGCTCGTTGGCGCGGCCGGGTTCGAGGCTCAAAGCCGTCCGCTGGCGGCTGTTTCGACAACCAAGCCGGCGATAGCCAGTTAGGTGGCTGGCTGCTAGAATACAGATAGGCTTGCGCACCCAAACGCAAGTTGCCTCGCCGGGATCAGTCTACAATCTCTTCAGGTCAATCGGCCCTTTATTAGTTACATGGGGTAATCTGTGGCTGAGATAAACCCAGGTCAGTCGCGGACACAAAGTATCTGGTTTAAGCAAAGGAGGTTTTTTCACTCAGTGTCCTTATAGACGGCTTTCTATGCCTGTCGTGACGTCTGTGCGGCACTCGCTAAACGGCCCGGCTGTATAGTATGGTAGTGTCCGGCATTCTACATTCTAAAGAGGAATCTCTAGATGCAGTCTTCCGCCAAACAGAACACCATAAGCGTTTTCATTGCCGAGGATCATGAAATCACGAGAGTGGGACTGCGATTGACGCTCGAACAACTGGCAGGGTTTCAGGTTGTTGGTGAGGCCCATGACGGAAAATTGGCTGCCGATCGCATTGTAGAATTGAAACCAGATGTGGTGCTGATGGATATCGGACTGCCGACCATCGACGGCATCGAGGCTACGCGCAGGGTCAAAGAGCAGAGCCCTGACGCCAAAATCATAATGCTCACCTCCCATGACGGCGATCGTGATGTGTTTGCCGCCCTGGCTGCAGGCGCAGACGGATACTGCTTGAAAGAAGTGTCCGGCACACAGCTGGCAATGGCGATTCGTTGCGTCGCTGACGGTGCGGCCTGGCTTGATCCGGGAGTAGCCAGCCGTGTCTTGAAAGCATGCGCCTCGGGGGGGACACAAAGCTCCTCGGCGGATCCCGCGAAAGCAGCATCGCCGCAGACTCTTTCGCAAAGAGAGCTGGACGTGCTCAAATTGGTCGTCGAGGGTTTGAGCAATCAGGAAATTGCCGAACGCCTCGTCGTGAGCGTGGAGACGGTCAAGACCCACATGCGTCACATCATGGAGAAGCTGGCTGTCTCCGATCGCACTCAAGCAGCAGTGAAAGCCATGCGAGAAGGCATTGTCTAGGGCATAGTCACGAGCTCATCGATGAAAAGAGCGAGTTGACGACAGTCCGCCTGTGGCGCGGGCGTGAAGCCTACTCCCGGAATGACAGGGCACGGCCCGCCATTTCTTTGAGCCGCCTGACTCGTTCTTCTGTCGCCGGGTGCGTTGAGAAAAGCTTGACGAGAAGACTTTGCGGGTCGGGATTGGAAATATACA
>DATNRC010000243.1:0-5381 GCA_036703705.1 Candidatus Obscuribacterales bacterium | reverse complement strand
TGCTCGTTGTCGGTCTCGGCCTTCTCGGTGTAGCCGGTTTCTTCCTCGCGACCAACGACGTGAAAGCGCTTGTCGGCTTAGGTTTTGGAGCCAGCCTCATCTCCGTGTTCGCACGCCTGGGTGGTGGCATCTATACAAAAGCAGCAGATGTGGGCGCTGACCTGGTGGGAAAAGTAGAAGCCGGCATTCCTGAGGATGATCCGCGAAATCCTGCCGTTATTGCTGATAATGTCGGCGACAACGTGGGTGACTGTGCCGGAATGGCTGCCGACCTCTTCGAGACATATGCAGTTACTGCCGTTGCTACCATGCTTTTGGCGCATGAAACTTTCAAGAGCGTGATTGACGGCGGGCGCAGCGAAATTCTCCTCTATCCTCTTCTGCTCGGCGGGGCCTCAATTCTCAGCTCAATTATCGGCAGCCTGTTCGTTCGTCTGGGCAAATCACAAAACATCATGGGAGCCCTTTATCAAGGGCTCATCTGGTCGGGCATCATTGCTGCCGTTGCCTTCTGGTTTATCACCGACAAATTCATGGGCGGGCTGCAATACCCGGTCCTCAACTTCTGGTCGGCCGCCATGGTCGGGCTTGTGGTCACCGGTGCCATTGTAGTCATTACCGAATACTACACATCCACTCACTTCAATCCTGTCAAGCATATTGCCAAAGCTTCCGAGACAGGACACGCCACCAACATCATTGCCGGTCTGGCAGTCTCCATGCGATCGACTGCGCTGCCCGTGATTGTAATCATCGTCGGCATTATTGCCTCCTTTGCGCTGGCGGGCGTGTTTGGGGTAGCGCTTGCTGCCATGTCCATGCTGAGCATGGCAGGCATTATCGTCGCCATAGACTCTTACGGCCCGATTACCGACAACGCAGGCGGAATTGCCGAAATGTCGGAGATGCCGAAGGAAGTTCGTGCCGTAACCGATCCCCTTGACGCCGTGGGCAATACTACAAAGGCCGTCACCAAAGGTTATGCCATTGGTTCTGCCGGTCTTGCGGCAATCGTGCTCTTCAGCTCCTACACTGAGGAATTGAAGATTGCTCTTGAAGGCGCAGCAAAGGGGGCGACAATCAGCTTCGATTTGTCCAATCCTTATGTGCTCGTTGGCCTCTTCCTGGGCGGTTTGATCCCTTTCCTTTTTGCTGCCATGGCCATGGAGGCCGTTGGCTATGCGGGTGGATTGGTCGTGGAAGAAGTGCGCAGGCAATTCAGGGAGCGACCGGGCATCATGGAAGGCACAGCGAAGCCTGATTATGCTTCTTGCGTCGATATAGTGACCAAAGCAGCAATCAAGCAAATGATCGTTCCGGCATTGCTGCCTGTCCTCACACCCGTGATCATTGCCGCCCTCGGCGCCATGTGGCTCAACCAGGCATTGCCGGGTGAGTATGCGGCCGCCAAAGTGCTGGGCGGAGTTCTTGTAGGCAGCATCGTCACCGGACTTTTCGTTGCCATCTCCATGACCTCCGGCGGTGGTGCCTGGGATAATGCGAAAAAATACATCGAGGAGGGCAATTTCGGCGGTAAGGGCTCAGAAGCGCATAAGGCTGCCGTCACCGGCGATACGGTCGGCGATCCTTACAAGGATACTGCCGGCCCGGCAATCAACCCGATGATCAAAATCCTCAACATCGTGGCGCTGCTCCTGGTTGCATATCTAGTTAAGTAAATCCGCAAGGCTCGTGCAGATACGCATTGCAAACAAGCAGGACGAGCCTTCCATACGTCAATTGTTCGAGCTGGCGGCAGACGAGCTTGCTTTCACCTGTGACTTTGCGGGCACGGATGCGGATCTCAAAAATGTCGAATGGTCATACTTCGGGCATGACGGAGCCTTCTTCATTGCCGAGGACGACAAGCGGCTCATTGGCATGGCCGGTGCTTTGAAAAAGACCGAAACGATTCTTCAGTTGCGCCGGCTCTTTGTCGTATCTGAGTGTCGGGGAAGAGGAATTGGCCAAGCGCTTCTGAAGATGGTTATCGAATTTGCCTCAAACCTCGATTATCAGGCGATTCAATGCGTTTTGAATTCCGACAGCCGGCATCTTGATGGGTATTTGCGCCATTTTGGTTTTCAAGCAGCAGATCGTCAAGACGCTCATGATGTTCTGGAGTTGGCTATAGCCGGACGGCGGCGTTAGTTCATTAACTTTGGTTTGAGTGCTGGATTGCTCGGGCAGATCATTTCTGAGAGCGATGCAAGTGCTCTTTTTGCGCCGGAGGACGAGGATATGGTCAAAGTGTCCCCCAGGACCGTCTGGATGGGCGTGCTGCTCGGTTTTCTTGTGGCAACGGCTCCAAACTGGCTTTTTGACGGCTCAAACCGTACGTCTCAATATGATGCGCCCTGGATCTATCCCGGCAATCTGCCCAAGTAAAACTCGCCCCTCTCCTCATCCGGAAAGCTCGTCCAGCAAGCCGACAAGTGCGGCTCTGTCCTGACATTCCCTTAGCGCCAGGGACCTTAAGAGAAGCGGCTCTGCCGGCTCTATAGAATTCGCCACAGGCTCTTTCAGTTGCTTGTGCCACCACTGAACGTCGTGCCAGCGATTCAGCTTGAAGCCGACGTTTCTGAAGATGCCGGCTGCGGTAAATCCCATAGCCCTGTGCAGACCGACGCTGCCGTCATTGGGCAAGGTAATGCCGGCAAAAGCGTTGTAAAACCCCAATTCGGTAAGGAGCGCAAGAAGCGGCGTGTAGAGCGCCTTGCCAAAGCCTCTGTGCTGGTAGCCGTTCTCAATATAAACAGAGACATCGGCTGACCAGCGATATGCCGCTCGCTCTCGATGCTGACCGGCATAAGCATAACCGCGGACAATCTCACGCTCCTCAATGACGAGCCAGGGAAAGACGTTCATCGTCTTCTCGATGCGAGCTTTTATCTGGCTTATTGCCGGAGGCTCAATTTCAAAGGTTGCCGGCGAGCTCCGGCAATACTCGGCATAGATGGCAGCAATTCTTTCTGCATCCGTTGTTTTGACAAACCTTAGTCTTGTTTGAGACATGCGCGACTGCTGGCAAACGAAGTAAACGAACGATCAGGGTTATGATTACGGGTGCCGCTCGAAGATGCAATCTTTCGTGAACTCTTGGCAATTCGTCTTGCTTTCCATGCCCAATGAGATAGTCCCCGGCTGCCGAAATAAGCGCGCCAGTTGACATCCCTGCCTTTTGTATGCAAGCATCAGGCCAATGCCTTTATTTGGATCAAGCAACACTTACGATCGTCCTTTCTTCCCGCCATTGCGCATAATGGTCCGTCTTGTCGCGCTCACTTTCTTGCCGCTTACTTTTGTGGCCGCTGTTTTCTTCAGCTTTCTTCTTCTTCATGACTTGAGCGAGGCTCCCGATATTGCCTTCATGGAGCACTACCACCACGGCGCTCCAGTTGAAGTCTACGACCGGGAGGATGAGCTCATTTGCGTCATCAATCCGGGGCAGAATCGCAAAGTGGTGGCGCTCAACGAGATATCAAACGAGATGAAGCAGGCAGTTCTGGCCGTCGAAGATCGTCAGTTTTTCGAGCACCGTGGCGTCAGCATCATGGGAGTGACGCGAGCGATTCTCGCCAATGTGAAAGCAGGGCGTCCCGTGCAGGGCGGCTCGACTATCACGCAGCAGCTGGTAAAGATACTGTTTTTCGAGGGCGAGAAAAGAACTATCGTAAGAAAGGTATCCGAAGCCATTCTTGCCACCATGATCGAAGCAAGGTACACCAAAGAGCAAATCTTAAAGACTTACCTCAACGAGATTTATTTCGGCAATGGCGCTTACGGCGTCGAGCAGGCGGCGAGGGTGTATTTCGGCAAATCGGCGGCGCGGCTCAATGTAGGTGAATCGGCGTTTCTCGCCGGCTTGATCAAATCGCCGTCTTATTATGGCGATCCTCTCCATCGTCAGGAGGCTCTTCAAAGGCAGCAGCAGGTGCTGCGCTTGATGAATGAAAATGGCTACATATCCGACGATCAACACGCCTATGCCATGGTATCGCCGCTGGTGATTTACACGACACCCATTGTTGTAAAGGAACTGCCGTTTACCAAATATCCATACTTCATCAGTTATCTGCTCGACGTTCTTCGCACGAACGATCCAGGCGCCGGCACCGAGTCTGCGGCGCGCCGGGGGCTGAGAATATACACAACACTCGATCAAGAGGCGCAAAAGTCGGCCGAAAATTATCTGGCCTCAGGGATTGCCAGAGCTCCTCAAGGCATAACGGAAGGCGCGCTGGTATCGCTCTCGGTGTTTGACGGTTCGATAAGGGCCCTTGTGGGCGGCGCAGGAGATTACTGGCAAAACCAGTGGAATTGCGCTACCAATCCTCATACCGCAGGATCTGCTTTTAAGCCTTTTGTATATCTGGCTGCTTTTCGCAAGGGTGTGCTCGACCCGGCGAGCATCGTTGAAGACACAAAGCTCGCCGTCCCTCAAATCGGGGGAGAGACATATTGCCCCAAAAACTTCGACGGCAAATTCCTCGGCAAAATTACGGTTCGCGAGGCCCTGACGCAATCCAGAAATGTTTGCTCTGTTCGTGTCTACAGGCAGGTTGGCAGTGACATTGTGCTGGAGACGGCGAGGCTTGCCGGTATAAAGACTCCGCTTGACCCTAATTTGTCGCTGGCCCTCGGCAGCTCATCAGTGACACCGCTGGAGATGGCATCAGCATATGGAACGCTGGCTCGCGGAGGCATGTCCATCGAGCCGTGGGCAGTGCGCAGGGTAGAAACTCTCGATGGTCGGGTTTTGCGCACATATGAGCCTGTCCAATGCCGTGCGCTCGAACCTGAGCCAGTGTTTCTATTGAACTCAATTCTGGAGGACGTGGTCAAGAAAGGAACGGGAACGGCAGCCAGGCTGACAAAACATGCCGTGGCAGGAAAAACAGG
Organism: Candidatus Obscuribacterales bacterium; assembly: GCA_036703705.1. GTDB lineage: Bacteria > Cyanobacteriota > Vampirovibrionia > Obscuribacterales > Obscuribacteraceae > DATNRC01. The sequence goes on along the minus strand of DATNRC010000243.1, from coordinate 479 downwards.
AACAGCTGACAATTCGACAGATTTGTGGTTTGTCGGTTTTACGCCGGAAGTCGTCACGGCGGTTTGGGCGGGGTCTAAAGATCATTCGGCGATCAAGAGCAAGCGTGTAACCGGCGGCACGGTGGCGGCGCGAATTTTTCATGATTTCATGGAGTCCTACTACAAAAAACACCCCGGCCCTGTGGGACATATTCTCTCAAAGGAAGCGGCAAGCAAGCCCGCGGCTCCAGCGGAGAAACCCGAGGGCAAAGAGGAGACCAGTCCCACTCCTGTTATTGCTTTGCGCAAGCCGGAGCCGCGAGCAGTTCACCCCCCGAGGGCGAGGCGGCAGAAAGCGCGCAAAAGGCCAACGGACGCTCAGCTTCGTTATGCCGAGTATCTGCGCTATTACAGTCGCAGAACTTCCAGTCCAAGAAACGGCGTCATTATGCGAGCACAGAAAGGCGTAACAGATTACCGATGGTGGCGGTGATCTTGCG
>DATNRC010000242.1:0-5626 GCA_036703705.1 Candidatus Obscuribacterales bacterium | reverse complement strand
TCGCGATAAGCGCAAGAAAAACGACAAGAGCGACGCCAAATTGCAGGAGCAACTGCTTGCGGAGAAGCAAGCGCTGGAGCAAAAGATGCGTGAGCAATTGGAAAAGGAAAGAGAGAAAGAAAAACTGGAGCGCGAGCGGCTGGCCAAGCAAATCGAGGAGCTTAAGCAAGTCGCTCAAACCAAAGGTCTGGACAAGAAAGAAGCAGCGGAGCCTGCTCTGGAAAACAAGCCACTCAAAGACAAGTGGGCGCTCATTGTCGGCATTAGCAAATTCCAAAATCCAACGTTGAATTTGAAATATCCATCAAAAGATGCCAAAGACTTCTACGACTTTCTGATTAACGACGCCAAATTCAGCAAGGATCATGTGAAATTGCTTGTCGACGAGCAGGCGACGCGAGCCAATATATTGTCCGAGCTGGGCGATAAGTGGCTGCCCAGAGTTGCTGCTCCGGATGATCTTGTGTTGATCTATATTTCAAGCCACGGCAGCGCGTCGGATCTTGATGTCGGCGGTGTCAATTATCTTCTCGCTCATGACACCGATCCGGACAGCCTCTATGCCTCGGGGATCCCAATGCAGGACCTGGCAAGAATCATCAAAGGACGTGTGCATTCCGATCGTGTGGTTGTCATTCTCGATGCCTGTCACAGCGGGGCAGCAGACCCGGAAAGCAAAGGCCTCGTACGAGCAAAGAATGTGAATGTCGACGAAGTGGTGGCAGGCACGGGGCAGATGGTAATCTCTTCGAGCCAGCCCAATCAAGTTTCATGGGAGTCGAAGGAATGCCCCAACAGCGTCTTTACTCGTTACCTCATTGATGGGCTGAAGAAAAACAACACCCTGGGAGAAGCTTTCGAATACATGAAGGATAAAGTGCAACAAACTGTGCTTCGCGAACGCGGTGTTCTGCAAACGCCTGTAATGAAGAGCAAGTGGCACGGCAAGGACCTGCCTATCAACTCAGCGCCGACAGATCCACGCCCGGGTTTGTAATTGGCGCTTGTCTGATCTCATTCCTGTCACAGCAATGATCTCGTTCCCTGTCTCATCAACCGCGGTGCGATGAAATTCAGTCCACATTTGAAGCCTACAGGAGTTTGCCTGCTCTCATCCACTGCAACATCATCAGTGGTGCCGCGAAAACATCACTCCTTTTTCTTGCGGATTGCAGCAGCGCGCACTTCCATTTTTATGGCCGGCATTTTCTTATTGATTTTTCTCAATACGATGGCGTATTGATCCAGTGTTTGAGCAAGTTCCAAGCTTTCCCGCTCGCCGTGTTTGGTTTGTATATCCACCGATTGTCGGTACAAGGGCTCGGCGAGCGCAAATTTGCCCTGCCTGCAGTAAATGTCGGCAAGTTTGTTGAGGCACAATGCGACGTGCGGATGGTCTGAACCCAGAATCTTGCTGCGATTGGCAAGAAAACGTTTGCAGACCGCTTCTGATTCCGTATGCTTGTTTTGCGCTTGATAAATGGCGATTAAATTCTCAAAGGCAGTGGCCATCGCTGAGGCAGAGGGATTGTCTTTGCCTTCAAAAATAGCCAGCGCCTGTTTGTACAGAGGCTCGGCCTCGCCATACTTACCCATCTGATAATAGAGCGCGCCAAGATGGTTCATCGCTGCTGCGACGTCAGCATGTCTTGGTCCCAGGGCCGACTCGAGAATGGTCAGGGCGCGGCGAAGGAGAGGTTCGGCCTGGGCATGTCTTCCTTGCTCGAAATAAAGTACGCCGAGTTCGGTAAGGGAGCGGCCCACCGCCGGGTGATCCTCGCCAAAGGCTGCTTCGCGAATGGATATTGCGCGCTGATAGAGAGATTCAGCCTGGCGATACTCGCCCTGGATCTGCAGCACGGTGGCCAGGCGGTCGAGAATATCGGCGACGTCAGGGTGCTTCGGCCCGAGCGCTCGATCGTAAATCTGGATCAATCGCCGCCACAAAGGCAGAGCGGCAGCATACATATGACGTTGCTCGTACAAATTGGCCAGATTGCTGAGCGGCGTCGCCAGCTCCGGATGTTCGCTGCCAAAGGACGCTTCGCTTATCTTGAGAGCGCGCGCAAAAAGCTCTTCGGCCTGGTTGTAGTGCAGCTCCGATTGAAAAACAAGAGCGAGAGTGGTCAGGCTTGAAGCAAGCTCGGGATGATCCGGACCGAGATTTTTCTCCTGAATCTCAATCAATTTGGTAAGCGCCGCTTCTGCTTCCGCCAGCTTGTTCTGCGCTCGATAAACGGTTTCCAGATGTTTGAGGTCTTCCCCTACCTTGGGATGCAGCGGGCCGCACAGCTCCTGATGGATATTGACGGCGCGAAGGCACAATTTCTCTGCCTCTTCATGCCTGCCTGTTTCATAGAGAAGCTCTGCTAAATGATTGAGCTGCGTGGCCACATCCTCATGCATGCTGCCGAGGGTTTTCTTCTGGATATCGACCGCCCGCCTGAGAAGAGGCTCCGCTGCGTGATAGTTTTTTTGCTCCATGCACGCTTTGGCCAGGCTGTTGAGCACAGGTACCAGATCCGCGTGATTCTGCCCCAGTCTCTTTTCTTGCTGGGTGAGATAACGCCTGTACAGGGGCTCCGCATCAAAGTATTTGCGCTCTTCCTGATAGACCTCGGCGAGATTGAGGATGTTGACGGCAAGATCGGGATGATTAGGGCCGAGCGCCTTCTCGGCTATGGACAACAAGCGGACATAAATCGGCTCCGCTTCCAGGCAACGACCCTCCGAGCGCAACAATCGCCCCAGATTTGTGAGGGACATCACCACATCCGGATGAGCCGGTCCCAGATTCTGCTCGCGAATGGAGATGGCGCGCCTGAGAAGAGGCTCTGCCAGCCCGGGTTTTTTTGCGTCGTAATAAAGTGTCCCGAGGTTGTTCAACACGGCGGCGACTTCTACGCTGTCTTTGCCGGCAACAGACTCATACAGCTCGAGACATTGCTTATACAACGGCTCGCTTTCCTCGAAGTTTTGCTCGGCGTGGAAGAGCTGGGCCAAATTGTGCAAGCATGACGCATAGTACTCATGATGAGTGCCGAAAGTCTTCTCGTAAAGAGTCATTACCCGGCGGCACAGCGGCTCCGCCTGCTTGTACTTTCCCTCAGCATAATAAAGCGCGTAAAGATGGCTCAGACTGTGAGCAACATCCGGGTGCTCGAATCCCAGTGATGCTTCTCTCAACGCCAGCGAGCGCTGGAAAAGCGGCTCTGCTTCAGCATATCTTTGCTGCTCGAAAAGAAGAGCGCCCAGCTTGTCTAGCGTAAGGGCCAGGCGAGGATCTGATTTTCCGAATTTTTCTGCTTCTTCCAGAGCGCGTTTCCAGAAAAGTTCGGCTTCTTCAAAATCGCCATAAGTCTGCGCATGCTCCGCGTCTGATTTAAGGCGATCCCAATCGGTTCTCATCACATCTTCCGCAGCACTTGCTGATCGCTTTTGATTCGACTCTACGGTCGCGTCAGATTACTAATTCTATGTTCAAAATGGGTATATAGGCAAGGCTCATATGTTGTCGAGAGAAAGACTGATGTAACATCTTGCCGTGTGGCAAAGGCGATTCTCATCTTCCCATGACTGACATCGAGCACATCAAACAACTGGCTCTCGCGCTCGAGAGCCCCGACAGGGCGAGCTCCGCTCTCGCCACTCTCCATGAGGTGGCGAAGCATCTGGAGAACGGCTCTTGTCAGGATAAGAAAGCGCATCCGCTGACGAAGATTCTCAAGCTCAAAGTGGTGCAGATTCCCGGGCGCGCAGAGCCGCTCAAGCTTTTGCTGCATAAAGCCGTCTTCTCACCCGAGGAATGGGCGAAGACTTTTGCTGAGGGTCTCTTAAAGACACCGGAGCTCTTTCAAGGCAAGTCTCTGGTTGAGTTAGGTACGGGCTCCGGTTGGATCAGTCTTTTGCTTTTGGCGAAGACTTCCGCCCACGACATATTGGGCCTCGACATCAATCCGTATGCCGTTTACATTGCCCGATTGAACGCCTGGCTCAACGGCACTGATGAGGAAGGCGCGGCCGTTAAGAGCGTGGCCGGAGTGCCGATTTTCAAAGCGTTCAAAGTGCGCGAGTCGGACTTGCTCAGCGAGCCCTTGAAGCGCAACGCCAAATTCGATCACATCATCGGCTGCATTCCGCAAGTGCTTCATCCCGACCAGTCAAAACTGCCCTCGCGTCCGGACGATTTTTCAGAACGCGAACTTTATGATTTGAGCAATTATTGTTTCCAGCAGGGGATTCTGGAAGACCGATTCGGATTGCCGCTTATTGCGCGCGCGCTTGAGGAAGCGCAGCTATGCCTCAGGCCGCACGGCAAAGTGACGCTTGTCCTCGGTGGAAGGCCCGGGCCGCAAGCGATTGATGCGATGTTCCGGCGCCGCGGTTGGGAGCCGACTCTCATCTGGAGCCGCCGCATCCAGCAGGCCGACGACACGGATTTGTGCTCGCTTGTTGAGATCGAGCGCCGCCATCAAATACGGTTTCATTTCTTTCTCAGCCGGGATTCTGAGCAATCTCTCTCTGCTGAGACGGCTGTTCGTGTTCTTTCTGAAGGCAAGCCTGTGTATCACGACTTGCTCGTTTATCAAGCGACGACGCGTTCGGAGACGGCCACGCTCGGCTTCGTGCATAATCTGCATAAACTCGGGCTGGATGGAATGCGTAAAGAGCTGGATTTTTCCAGGGTGAGCGAAGAGCTGATCAGTTTTCTCAACCGCTTCTCCAGCGAGCTCATCGCCTCGCGCACCATTGCTTATCCCCACGAGCGCGGTGACATTGGAATGCGAGAGGCGCTGGCGAAATTTCTCCGCACTTATTGTTATTACCCTATAACGGCGGCCGAATTGTTTCTTGCCCCGGAAAGACCCGCCCTTCTGGATATGGTACTGAAACTGGTGCTCAACCCGGGAGATCGAGTTTTGCTTTCCAGATCTCTTGAGGACGTTTACCGCCCTGTACTGCATGAGTGCGGTCTGGAAGTCATTCTGGGCAATGATGATCTGGCGGAATTGATCGAGCTCGACGATATGCTTGCGCCAAAGGCGTCGATCATCGCGCCGCAGCAGCTGGCTCAACCATCTCCCCTCAATCTGTCTCACATCTCGGGGCAGGCGGAAAAGCATCCTGATCGCTGGTATGTCGTCGACGATTCTGCTCAGTTCATGATCACGTCTCAACTTGGCGCCAACATGACCTTGCGTCTTGCCGGGCAAAGAGAGCTGCCGGCAAATCTCGTGTTTCTCTATGGGCTGGTTAAGAGCTCGGTATGTTCCGACTTTGAAATGAGCTTTCTCATCAATGCACCGCAGTCGTGGCTGCAATATTTCGATGTCGGTGCGGAGCTGACTTACTCGAGAATGCCGTTTCAAGTTCAGCTCTACTACCAATGGCTCTTTGAAGAGCTGCTCGCTTTTCCATTTCAGGACCCGGCACTATCCATGGAGGCGCGACGCAATGAGGCCGTGAAGCCGATTACGAAGAGCTTCAACAGCATTGCCGCCGATCCGGTTTTTGCGCCCAAGCCTGTGGAGCCGGGAGCCGTGCCATTGAAGCCGGCTAATCAGGCGGTCGCGGCATGCGGAGGCGTCAAAGCCGAGAGCGAGATCATAAGGCTTGATTACGGCGA
>DATNRC010000241.1:0-4051 GCA_036703705.1 Candidatus Obscuribacterales bacterium | reverse complement strand
ACGGCGACAGCATATTGAGTCCATTCTGTTGTGCCCTTGATTCTGCTTTCATACATATTGTCGAAGCATTCGTGTTTTTCTTTCCAGTCACCGTCGACACGGAGCCATAGTTGTGCTGACGCGCCTTCCGGTAATTGCGTTTTCACGAACGACGAGAATCTCAAACGTCCTCCTAGGTATTCATCTGGCGGAATCGACTTTGAGAGAAATCCGAACGACTTGGGTCTCGGGGCAACTGACTTGAGATATACGCATTTCTTTCCGCTTTGTGTGTCAATCTCTTCGACGCCCGAACGAAAATCGCTTCTGTCGCTTAGATACCAGTCATCGGCGTTAGAGGCTTTTGTCATGCTTCGTTCTCCTTTTCTGGTTGTGCACCAGATTGCTCGGGGCTTGATGGAAACGGCTTGATCAGATCGCGACGTTGTAGATATGCAAACATTGCTTGATTCAGATTGAAGCGCCCATTGCTAAAGTCTTGTCCGATCACGTCGCAGACTAGTTCCTGAATCAACTGGAACATTTCCGTTGCCTGCAACTTCTGCGTCTTTTCAGAAGGGTTGGTTTTGTGAAAGTGCACGTATTCATTTCTTACGTCCTTCACGCGCTTGAATTTCTCGAATGTCTGTTCCGAGATCACTTCCACGACCCGCAATAAATGTATTCTCGCGTCTTGCGTCATGTTCTCGACCGGCATGCCGAACAATGCCTTGTGCATTTCGGTTGTAATTTCCTTTTTGCCGATACGCAAATACGGTTGATAAATTTCCCAGGCAAGGTTTGACAGCATCTCTGCGACGATGCCGCACAAGGCAATTGTCGCAATGAAATTGGCGGTCATGAAACATGACTGGGCCTGAAGCAATGGAACGATAATCTTCTTGTCAATATAGTCAACCGATGGAACAGCCTGTATTCGGATCCCTTCATGGAGCTTGTTGTACCGCGCTACTACCTTTTCGGGCTTGGCGCTGTGTTTTCCGCAGCAGAACGCCAGTATCGTTTCTGAGTCTGGAAGTCCATCTTTGTCGACGGAATCCTGTTCGGCTGCCATGAAGTTCAACGGCTTTAGGTTTATTGCGGCGATGCCGGTCGTCATCCGAGATCCGGGGCTTGTCACGATTGCCCGTGCGCGCGGGTGGTCTGCACACGGCTCGAACGCAAGCTGAAGGCGCTTGAGTTCCTTATCGCACTCTTCACAACGCCCAACTGCGTTGGCGAGATCGCCAGGATCAAAGATTGGAATTATTGTTCGTTCTTCAGCCACAAGCCGCCCCGTCTTCGAATGCTACAGATCCCGGTTAGCAAGACAATCGTCCAGTATATCGCAGCTGTCGTAGCCGAGGCAGAAGCTACCCCAAAATTCCTTCAAAAACTGTGGCCCATTTTGTGGCCCCTCATGTGTCTATTCGGGACCATTAGCGCCACTTCGCACGAGCGACAAAAATCCCGAAACCCGCACCGTCAAAGAAAATCAATTGACGAGTCTCAAATGAGAATGGCTGCCCAGGCGATTCTCGCCGCCTCCACCATTTACTTTTTAAACAGGGCTCAAAGCATCATTGGTGCACGCTTTCGCGCATTCTCAATAAGGAGAATGTGCGCAAGTGTGGCCCTTTCTGGTCTGGCGGCTGTTAATACATCCTAAGGTATTCACTGACCGGATTTCCTCAGCCGGTCCGCGAGCCATTTGGACCCGCAGGGCGCCGGTTCATCTTCGCCAGTGGGCATCGGACTGGAAGGTCTTCGCTGTTCTCGAAGCCGACAGATTGTTAAGTGTATAGCGGCATGCATCAATGATCTTAGAGGGCGCTATTCTTGCATTATGCCTGCCGTCAGCGGTACATATGAAATGCATATTGCCAGTCGTTTGATCTTAATTGCTGCTTTCTCAGCTTTTTTTGTCATGTCTATACCAGCAGAGAGCAAAAACATTTCCATTACTGGCTCCGTTCTTGACCAACAGGGAAAGCCGATTGCGGGCGCTGAACTGCAATTGGTTACTAAAAGCCGCTGGTATAAGAATGAGTTTGACTTGACCTATGAGAGTTGCACGGCGGGACCGAACGGTACGTTCATTTTCCCTTCGGTGGATTTCGTCCAAGCCTGGATAATTGCGCGATACCGCCCGAATTCTAAGGCGCCGTGGATTTACACCGAGACAGAGCCCTTCGAACAGGGTGGCGATGACAAGCTTGAGAGGGCGGTTCGATTTAGTGCCAAATCGCCTACTGTAAGCGGTACGGTTAAGGATGAATGCAATAATCCCGTGGTCGGTGCAATCGTCTCTGCCTGTCCCGAGCCTGGGCACTGCTTTACCACGCCATACCTCATGCGGTGGCGGGGTTCGGACGAGGTCAACAGTGTTTCTCACTTGTCGAAATCATATTTGCCGATGTCGGTGAGTGACCACAGCGGGAATTTCTCAATCACCGGCATGCCCGCTGGAAAATATACTTTGCTCGCTGCCGCTGAGAATTACAAAGTGTACGAGCACAATCTCGGATTTGTGCCGCAGGCGAAATTGACGCGCCATGATGTCAGCCTAAAGACCGCCAGCAATCCCGGCAACATCTCGCTCGGCGGGAGAGCTGTCGACGCAGAAGGTGTTGGGGTTGGAGAACTAACTATAGTTGCGATTGACTCTGCCGGAATGGAACGTCGCGTGGAGTCGACTGCCAAAAATGGAAGCTTCTTGCTGACAAATCTTGCTGCAGGCAAATGGTCTATCGCAGTGAAGAGCCCGGGTCCGGGTGGACAGAAGGAGCTGGCGCGAACGAAAGCATACACATCAACAGATACTGCAATTGAGTTGCGCATTCCAACAACGCGCATTGAGGGAAGAGTGCTTTTGCCAGAAGGAAAGCCGCTCACATCGACTGCATGTGTCGAGCTTGATACCGGCTATTCAACATACACACGCAAGCTCACCACCAGTCCTCAGCAGGGTGGTAGATTTATCTTTACCCGGGTGCCACCGGGCCCGGTTACATTGCGCGCCACCGTTCGCGGTTATAGAGAAGCCGTCAAGAGTGCAGTGGCTGGAAAGACAGAGCCTGTCGATCTTGTCGTCGCGCCTGAATGTACCCTCGCCGTGAGAGTGCTCGAAGAGCGTACGGGTGAGCCCCTGAGCGACGTAGATATAGAGATCGGTGAGATGATCAACAACGAAATGCACTGGCGTAATGCCGGCACCACTGATGGTGATGGATGGTTCAAAGACACGCGTGTAAGACCTGGTCAGACGCAAGTACGTGCGCGGAACCCAGGGGCAACTCATGCTGCACGCAGCATCATCACCAAACCAGGCAAAAATGAACCGATCATGCTCACTCTCTCGCGTCCTTGTAAGATTGATGTGGCTGTCTTTAACGCTGATGGCAAGCCGGCGACTGGGACAAATGTTAGTTACGAGGTCTGGCCGGTTACACGCTTTCTCGGCATAGAGTACGACGGATCTGTCGGATGTTATCGGCGGGCAATCAAGAGTCCACACACCGTGATGCGTGTTCCACCCGGGGAGTATAACGTGAGGGCCATCGTTCGCTTTCCCAAGCAAGCGGATGCGGGACTCATGGCAAGTACGCCCAGTGAGATGCTTACTCCTTCCGAGCGGTTGCGAATCGCCAATGGCCAATCAGCCAATGTGAGTCTCAAGCTCGGACCGCGCAAATCATTTCGACCCTTCGTCTTGAAGGTGCCACCGCCACCGGTGCATCTGCGGGCGAAAGACTAAATCTGCCGACAAATCAGTGCACTCCTCTGTATGGCTGGGAGATAGCCCGAATCGCTGCCTCGTAGTTGTTGTAGGTCGACTCGCCTATGATGGTTGAAGCAACCTGTCCATCGGGAGCCACGAATACTACTGTGGGAATCGGTCCGACGTTATATTTATCGACTAAAGCATCCGATGTGCTGTCCTCTATGTCAACACGCGTTATCTCAACACTGCTGCCGTAAACCGAAGCGAGCTGTGTAAGGATGTCGCCTATGTTTTTGCATTGATCTGCCCACTTAGCATAGAAGGCGTACACTTTTCCTTTGCTGGCGG
>DATNRC010000240.1:0-7836 GCA_036703705.1 Candidatus Obscuribacterales bacterium | reverse complement strand
ATCTGAAACCGACACCGAAGCGAGCGATACCGACACCGGACTTGGTGGCGGTGACGAAGAAGATCTCGGGCTCGGCGCCGACGAGGAGGCCGCTGACGAGGACGCCCCGCCGGATGACTTCTAAGCGTTGACGACGTCGTCCACACACACATAAAGCAAAACTGGTTGCAAATGCAAACTTCAAAAATTGAATTTGTCGACGGACAGCGAGCAAGGATTCCGACAGAGGAATCCCGAGCGAGCGCACGGCGACGACCCGCGGAGGAGGAGACACAGTCTCCGCCGGAGCGGCTACGAATGAATTCGCAAAGCTGGGCCGTTAAGCCCTGGTTCTGGAGGTCTGTCGGGTAATATGCCTACAAGTATTGATCGTTTCGACTACATAAAAATCGGGGTCGCCTCTCCGGAGCGCATCTTGAGCTGGTCTCACGGCGAGGTCACCAAACCCGAGACCATCAACTATAGAACGCTCAAACCGGAGAAAGACGGCCTCTTTTGCGAGCGCATCTTCGGACCAAGCAAGGACTGGGAATGCTATTGCGGCAAGTACAAGCGCGTGCGTCACCGCGGCATCACCTGCGAGCGCTGCGGCGTTGAGGTCACCGACTCCAAAGTCCGCCGCCACCGCATGGGCCATATCAAGCTGGCCTCGCCGGTCACGCACATCTGGTTCCTCAAAGGAATCCCCAGCTATATAGGATTGCTTCTCGATCTTCCACTTAGAGATCTGGAGCAGGTCGTGTATTTCAATGCCTACATTGTCACCAACCAGGGCAATGCGCCTGATCTGCACAAATACCAGCTTCTTGCCGAGGACGAGTACGAGCGCCTGATTGAAGATCAGAACGTCCAATTCGACGTCGGCATTGGCGCCGAAGCAATAAAGCAGCTTTTGCACGAGCTGGCCAAACCGCAATACGAAAGGCCCGACAACCGCGACGATCGCGGCAGGCTGCTTGATCTTCCCGGTCTCAAGGAGCTTTCCAAGGTGCTCAGGGAAGAGCTGGCATCAGCTTCCGGCTCGCAGCAGAAGCGGGCCAAAATTATCAAGCGCTTGCGTCTGGTGGAGGCGCTCATCAATTCGCACACCGACCCCACGTGGGTTGTGCTTGACGTGCTGCCCGTGACGCCGCCCGATCTGCGCCCGATGGTGCAATTGGACGGGGGCAGATTCGCCACCTCGGATTTGAACGATCTCTATCGCCGCGTGATCAACCGCAACAACCGCCTGGCTCGCTTGCTTGAAATGGGCGCGCCCGAAATCATCGTGCGCAACGAAAAGCGCATGCTGCAGGAGGCTGTAGACGCCCTGATCGACAACGGCCGCCGCGGCAGAGTGGTGGTCGGTCCCAACAACAGGCCGCTCAAATCTCTCTCCAACATCATTGAAGGCAAGCAGGGACGCTTCCGTCAGAATCTGCTCGGCAAGCGTGTCGACTACTCGGGACGATCGGTTATCGTCGTCGGTCCCACACTTAAATTGCACCAATGCGGTTTGCCCCGCGAAATGGCTCTTGAGCTCTTCAAGCCTTTTGTGATCAACAAGCTCATCGAGCGCCAGATTGTGCAGAACATCAAATCAGCCAAAAAGCAGATTGAAAAAGGCTCTGCCATCGTCTGGGAGATTCTCGAAGAAGTCATACAAGGGCATCCGGTGCTTCTGAACCGCGCTCCCACCCTCCATCGTCTCGGTATTCAAGCTTTCGAGCCCGTGCTCGTGGAAGGAAGAGCCATTCAATTGCACCCGCTTGTCTGCTCGGCCTTCAACGCCGACTTCGACGGCGACCAGATGGCCGTGCACGTGCCGCTTTCCGTGGAGGCGCAAGCAGAAGCGCATATGCTCATGCTCGCATCCAACAATATTTTGCTTCCTGCTACAGGCAAGCCGACAATCACCCCCACGCAGGACATGGTCTTGGGCATCTATTACCTGACCATCGACAAGCCGGGCTCCGACGATCCTAAGAAATGTCGGGGCGCAGGCATGCGCTTTGTCAGTCTGAGCGACGCAAGAGCGGCCTATGAAGCCGGCGTGATCGACCTTCATGCCAAGATCAAAGTAAGAGACACCGGCGGTCAAATTTTGGAAACGACAGCCGGCCGCATTATCTTCAATGAAGTCGTGCGCAGCGCAATCGCCTCCGTCAATTGAAGGCGCCAGAAGGGATTGGATAGTTTTTTACTGCCCTCAATGGCAACTCGAAAACCATACGGAATTACATAAGTAGCTGAACCACTAGCTAAACAAAAGAGGAACCCAATGGTTACAACGCCAAAAAAAGAAGAAGTAATGGAGTTCATCAACGAGACCGTGGACAAGAAGAAGCTCGGTAAGCTTCTGGCTCAAGTCTACGAGAAGTACGGCACCGCGCGTTCGGCAGAGCTGGCCAATTCGCTGAAGGATCTTGGCTTCCAGTTTGCCACCAAGGCCGGGGTGACGATCTCCATCGACGACCTGGACGTGCCTGAAGCAAAGCGCAATCTGATCGCCACAGCGGAAAAAGAAATCGAAGCGGCGCAGCGCCGTTATGAGCGCGGCGAAATCACCGAAGTCGAACGCTACAACAAGGTTATCGACACCTGGTCGGCAACCACGGACCAGCTCACAAAAGAAGTCGTCGACAATTTCGACCGCCTCAATCCTGTGTTCATGATGGCGTTCTCCGGCGCCAGAGGCAACATCTCCCAGGTGCGCCAGCTTGTCGGCATGCGGGGATTGATGGCCGACTCTCAAGGTCAGATTATCGACCTGCCCATTAAAGCCAACTTCCGCGAAGGCCTGAACGTAACCGAGTACATCATCTCCAGTTACGGCGCCCGCAAAGGCCTTGTCGATACGGCGCTCAAAACAGCCGACTCCGGATATCTCACTCGCCGCCTGGTGGACGTCGCTCAAGACGTCATCGTGCGCGACGCCGACTGCGGAACGCAGCGCGGCATCGACATGAAGCCAATCAAGGAAGGCGACAAAGAAATCGTCTCGCTGCAGGAGAGAATTCTCGGCAGAACACTGGGCGAAGATCTCGTCGATCCTGACAGCGGCGAAGTCCTCGCTCGGGCCGGCGAGTCGGTGCAGAGAAAGCTGGCCGACAAGATGGGCAAAGTGTTCAAGAAATTGAAGCAGATAAAAGTGCGGTCGCCGCTTTCGTGCGAGAGCCAGTACGGCGTCTGCCAGAAGTGCTACGGCTGGTCGATGACCAACAACCGGCCGGTTGACGTCGGCGAAGCCATCGGCATCATCGCCGCGCAATCGATCGGCGAGCCCGGAACGCAGCTGACAATGAGAACATTCCACACCGGCGGAGCGGTTGCCGGCGGCGGCAGCCGCATGCAGCTGAAAGCGCCGCTTAACGGCACCCTCACCTACAAAATCCCCAGCCGCTCGGTGCGAACCGCATATGGTGACACAGTGGAGCAAACCACACGTGACGGCGTGCTCAAAGTAGCGGACGGCAAGAAAGAAGAATCATTGAATCTTCCTGCCGGCTCCTGGATCATGATCCCTTCCGGGCAAGATGTAAGCCAGGGACAGGTGCTGGCCGAGTACGATCCGCCGGGCGCCAAGAAAAACCTCACTGAGCGCGCCACCAAAGACATTACCGCCGACATTTCCGGCCGCGTGGTGTTCCAGGGCTTCCAGGCCGACGAGAAGCGCGATCGCCAGGGCAATATCTCCCGCACCGCCAACCGCGGCGGCATCATCTGGGTGCTCGAAGGCGACGTCTACAATCTGCCCTCGGGCGCGCATGTGGTCGTCAAGGACGGGCAGGACGTGAACGCTCACGACGTGCTCGCCGAGATCACAATCACCACCGAGCACGGTGGCGAAGTGCGTTTCGGTCCGGAAATCGAGACGGAAACCGTCAAGAGCGGACGCAAGTCGGCGACCCGCCTTACGAAGGGCAAGGAAATCAACATCATCATCGCTTCTTGCGGAGCGGCAAACGCGAAGCTGGAAGGCGCGAAGCAGGGCTATACCTGGCGCGTCTCCAAACAAAAGGAAGCGTACACGATAAAAGTGGTGGACGGTGAAATCGTCGAAAACGGCAAGATCATCGCCGAGCTCGTCGAGGACGGCACGAACGTCGTCACCACCGGCGGTGAGATCATCTACGACGGCGTCGAAATAGACGACCGGAGAGTGGTCACCAAACCCGGCCGCGTGCTCTTTGTCCCTGAAGAAGTGCACTACATCTCCAAGGACATCTCCTTGAAGATGTCGGAATCCGGCGAGCTGGTGACAGCCGGGCAGGAAGTGGTGAAAGACGTTTTCGCCCACATGGAAGGCGTCGTGGAAATCGTCGCCGACAACGACATCATCCACGAGGTCATCATCAGACCCGGCGATCTGCACAGCATCGGCGATCCTTCGGAAGTCAAAGTGCAGGAAGGTCAAATCGTCGAGCCGGGAACGGAGATTCTCGAGGGCTTGAAGTACAACGACCGCAAGATCGTCAACGTCATCGATCGTGAAGACGGCACCATGCAGCTGCTCGTCCGCCCTGTGGAAGAGTACTGGATCGAGCCTCGCGAGACGAAGTTCAAGCACAGAGCGACCGACGAGAAAATCAGCTTGCGTGCCGTCACGCAGCTTTTGTTCCGCGATCGCGAGAAAGTCCGCAATTTGCAGGGCGCCCAGCTGACCCGCACCTCGCTGGTGCTGCAAATGCAGGGACAGCTCGCTGTGCTTAAAGGAACGGTGGAGATCAACGACGACCTGGATATCGTCGTGCAGGAAAACATCCTCCTGAGACGCGAGCACGATCTCAACGTGACGCTTCTTTCCGTGCAGCACGGCGACATAGTGGAAGCGCATGCGCCTGTGGCAACCACGCAAGTGCTGACAAAGACAGCGGCGCGCGTGCAATTGTCCAAGTCCGACGAGCGAAGAATTTTGCTCATCACGGAAGAGCAGCAGGTCGTTCACAAGACGAAAGGCGCTGTTTCCGTGAAAGAGGGCGATCTGGTCAAGCAGGCGGATCCGATTGCCAAATCGTCGACATCGACCGTCTCGGGACAAGTCGTCAAAGTCGAAGGCTCGGATGTGGTTGTGCGAAAAGGCAGACCCTATCTCATTTCTGCCTCCACGCAATTGCAGAGCGAAGACGGAGCCCTGGTGCAAAGAGGTGACTTGCTCGCCACTTTGATCTTCGAGCGCCAGAAGACCGGTGACATCGTCCAGGGTCTGCCCAGAGTGGAAGAACTGCTGGAAGCCAGAAAGCCGAAGGAATGCGCCATTCTGGCGGAGCGTCCCGGCCGCGCCAAACTCGTTTCGGAAGACGAGGTGACAAGGCTGTACGTTGTTTACTCCGATTCGGCCGAAGAGGAAATCATTGTGCCCGCCGGCCTGAACGTCATTGTTGAAGACGGCGAAGAGATCACTGTCGGTAAAGCCCTCACCGACGGTCCTCCCAATCCGCACGATGTCGTTCGTCTTCTCGGCATCGAGGCAGCGCAAAAATACCTGGTCGACGAAGTGCAGTCGGTGTACCGCTCGCAAGGTGTGGAGATTGCCGACCGTCACATCGAAGTCATCGTTCGTCAAATGACCCGCAAGGTGCGCGTTGACGAGCCTGGCGACACGATTCTCCTGCCCGGCGAACTGATGGAGCGCTTCTCGCTCGATCTCGAAAATGAGAAAGCGCGCCAGACCGGAACACGAGAAGCCACATACACTCCAGTTCTGCTCGGCATCACCAAGGCCAGCTTGAACACGGAGAGCTTCATCTCAGCCGCATCCTTCCAGGAAACAACAAGAATCCTCACGGAAGCTGCGGTCGAAGGAAAGAAAGACTGGCTGCGCGGTTTGAAGGAAAACGTGATCATCGGCCGTCTCATTCCTGCAGGCACGGGCTTCCAGGGCCATGCCGCCCCGGTGGAGGAAGAGGAGGAAGAAGAAGACATCTACCCGCCAATCGGCGAAGGCAGCTTCAACGTCCCGGCATAAGAGCAATCTCTAAATGAGAAGGCGGTATCGGCAACGGTATCGCCTTCCGTTCTTTTTTACACAATCGGCTTGTTCGGCGTCATGCCCGCAAAGCTCTTGATCGAATCGATCATCACAGGCTCCCTCCGGTATTACTTTCCAGCGGGCAAATGCGCCGCCGCCTTCGACCTTTGAAGGAGAGTGGGATTTTGGCTTGTGGATCGCTGGGCGTTTTAAACTTATAAGTTTAAAAGCACATGCGTTCGCCTGAGTCTGAAAACCAAAGAAGCAACAAGGTTTCAGAGATTTTCCATCGTTTGCGCAGCTAAACTTATAAGTTTACTTTGCACAGGCGAATCAAACCCGACTCACAGCCTTTGCAGAATATCGTGGGCGTTGAAACGCTTGCGAATTCTGTGCGCCAGGAAATATGTCGTTGCTTTGCGGGACGGGTTGCAACGCTGGTCGAGGAGGAGATGCGTGAGCACTGACAATGTAATGCCTACTCTGTAAGGCTGCCGCTCAGGGCCGCGGAAAAGCAGGAAGAAAAGGGCCAGAAGCTCGTATGAGTGGAGCGGCAGGTACAGCTTACCGCTGTATTTCTCGTGACAAGCTTCGCTGAATTTGCCCCAGTTCGGCTTCCACCCGTGGGCGCGCACATAATCGACGACATGATCGAGATCGATAAGCCAGCCGGCTAAAAAACAAGCAAGCGCTGCCGGGGTCGATCTGTATCGCCAGTAACTAACAAGACCCACACCCGCCGAAGTGATAATGTGACCTACAGTTCTCATGACAAGCGGATTCCTTTCTAAAATGTCCGTTCATGGGACAAAAATCTGTTTACTAAAATCGCTTCTGCTAAGGCTTTATGCTGTACCCACCTGCCATAATGGAATGGAAATGTGGCGCATTTTCTTATATACCCTGGCGGTGGAAATAATTTCGTTGCAACAAAAATTGTGCTATCACCCGCCTGTTCTGGGTTTTGGACCAGAGCCCTCTCTTGGCAGCATAGCAAATCCGGCGGCTGATCGCTCGTAGTCTTTGAGTTGGGAGAGATCACTTGATGAAATTGACAACTAGACTGGCATTGTTCCTTTCCATCCTGGTCGGTGGGCTTGTCTTGCAGGGAGCCGGCGCTCAAACAACCAATCAGCACGCCATAAGCATGTACAACCTGGGTCTCAATGCCTACAAGCAAGGATCTTCCGAGGCGGCAATCATCTTCTTCCGGCGCGCCTGCGACATCGACCCCAACCTGGCGGATGCCCAGTACAACCTGGGCATGCTTTATCAGGCACAGCGAAGAATAAAGGAAGCCGTGCCGCGATTTCAGGAAGTCTTGCGGGTCAAGCCGATGGATCCGGACGCGCATTATCAGCTGGCACTCTGTTTCCTGGAGCTTAACCGCGGCGTAGAAGCCCGCCAGCACCTGGCCTCCATTCCTCCCAGCAATCCGCATTTCTCTGAGGCGCAGCGCAAGATGCAAGTAATTGACTCCCAACCGGGCGCTGCCTCAGGGGCGATTTCCAGCGCAACCACCCAGCTCGCTCCTCTGATTGCGCCTGCTGGTGCCGCTCCGGAGATGGGCGGCCGCATTGACTCGCCAGGCGCTTATGCCCAGGAGGGGCAAGGCGTTACTCAATACAGACCGGATAACCCGGCTTCGCCCTACGTGCCGGCGACCGCGTATCCGGCGGCGGCGGCAAGCACCTACCCGCCCACAGCATCATCCGCTCCTGAAGTGCCGGCAGCTGCGACTCCCAGCTATGCCCAACCACCGTCACAAACCCCGCCGGAGACCGCCCCTCCACGCTACCTCCCGGCGACCCAAGCCTATACTTCACCACCTGCATCGGCGCCGCAGACCGCACCAGCTGTCGCCGGCGCACCGGCCCAGGCCAATC
>DATNRC010000239.1:0-4129 GCA_036703705.1 Candidatus Obscuribacterales bacterium | reverse complement strand
ATCTTGCGTGCCGGCTGCCATGTGCATGAAGCCCATGATCATTGTCGGTCCGCCCCAGGCAATACCCAGGATTTCCATACCGTTGGCGATGATGTTGAGCAAGGCTTCCAAGTTGGCCAAGTTGTTGACGCGGACCGTACCTGCGGTGTTGACGCCGGTGATGAATGTCGCATCAGCGCCCTGGGGACCGATGGTACCGTTGGTGGCGCCAGAGAGTCTCGGTGCGTTGGAATCTTGCTCTTGTTCTGTTTGTGTGAATGTCCTGTTGCCTACATCAGAGTTTTGCTGACCTTGCCATCCCTGCGTGCCAGAGGAGTTGAGGTAGTCAGTGGCTTGTTGCGCGTTTGCTGGTGCATTGATGGCGATGGCGGCGACAACTGCGAGTCCGAGTGCGGAAATAGTAAAGTTGCGGAACATAGGCGAACCTCCTGCCAGAAAAATATAAAGTTGGTAGTAAGTGGATTTTTAAAAAACAGGTCGCGGAAAGCGGCCTCTTGAGAACAACGGCGTTAATTTAACGGATACCGCCGCGCAAGTCAACCCTAAATTTGTTGCCTGCGCAACATATTATAAGCGAGGCGGTTTGGAACTCCAAGCAGAATTAAGCTCTTGAGTTGTTGGTGATTTATTTCTGACCTTTTCGGAGAATCGCCGCAAGCCCATTTATATGGATAGAAATCATCCGCCGGCACTCGGCGCATTGTTGCCCGCGGTCACGCCGAAAACCAAGAACGTTTGCGCCGGCAATCACGCCGCAGCCAGGTCGCTTTATCAAACAAAAGCGGATCTAAAACCAAGAACGTTCGTTGGCAGCAATCACGCCGCAGCCAAGTCACCAAAAGAAGGTCTAGCAATCTAGCAATTGGCGAGGACTCGTTTCACGCGCCCGGGAGAAAACATAAGGAGCTCATAGACTGCTGCCGCGTAGCCGCCGACGTTGGTTTCTCCAACCCGCTTCTCCATCTGGCGGACCGCCGCCACGATGTCCAGATAGCTGGGTGTCTTAGCTCCGCGCGACAGGGCGAGCGCCTTGGATTGCAATTTCAAGAGCGCATATAAAAGGACAAGATGATGAAAACCAGTTATGACGCTGAGCTGCCCGAAGCCGGCGCCGAAATACAATTTGCCGAAAATCCTGGAATAGAAATACCTGTAGATCAGATCTTCCACATCGGCATCGCCGGGGAAACTGACACCTTTCAGCTTCTCGAAATCATAAGACTTGCCGGGCACGGCGATTTTCAGACCGGGAACGACCCCCTGAAACGCCACTTGATAGAGAAAACGAAAAGTGTTGAAGTCACCCTCGCCCCGTCCTAATTTCTTCACCGGGAAATAAATTTTGTGCAGAGCGACGAGTAAGTGCTTGTCCAGGGGCTTGAGCGCGAGTTGTCCAGTGTTGGTGGCTGAAGAAGGCCTCTCCAGTTTAGAAATAAGATAATCTGAGATCTTCGAGAAACGCTCTTCAATTGGCGCCTTCCGTTCGCCCCACAGGCGCAGGATCTCCGTTTCCAACTCCAGGTACTGCTCCCAGGAAATTTCTTTGCCCACGGCAAGTTGAAGCTTTGACCAGTTCGGATGATGATCGGGAAAGAGCGTCCTGAATTCTTCAAGCTTGCCCTCGAGGTATCCTCGCTGCTCGGCAAGCGCTTTTCCTGAGTTGTTTACCACGCCCATGCTGACAAAACTGACGGTGGCATAGACTCCGCTGGGAGTTTCGTTGAAGCAGTATGGAAAGAGCTGGCAGATCGATGGTTTCGTCTTTGCTTCAAACTTGCTGTGAATGAAGCAGAGGTTGTCGACAAGAAAAGGGCAATGCCCGTCGTCTCCTTCTTTGATGGCGTATGCATACGGAGTGCCTTCCGATTCGTATGGGCGCAGTTCTCTGAACAACGAACGTCCTTCATACCTGGGAGAAAGCTTCGCCCAGTCGACTTCCGAAATGCGCTCGTAATCTTCTTGCGTCATGGGAACGGACCAACCACCGCAGCACTTGCCACAGCCGGTGCATTCGTAGTTGATTCCCTCCGGCAGATGCAAAACGCTGGTACTTTCTTCAACGGGCATCAATACACTCCTTGGCTTTCAGACACGAGGCGACGCATTCCAAAAAGACCATATCAGATTCGCCGGCCTGGCGCGAATCAAACGCTGAGTTCTGCGGAGAATTTCAGGCGCGGACAATTTTCCCTAGACACACCTGGCGCGAGGCTCCCGTGCAGGAAGGAACGTTATTTGGAATGCCGAAGTAGGTGGTGTAAGCAAGAAGGGCAAATAACAGAGACTCTTTGAATTTCGTTGAAATGCCGAAGTCTTCATGTCGCAGAATCTCTAATTCGTGCGGCCAATATTGTCTTATCTTCTCCACCAGGTAAGGGTTGTCGGCGCCGCCGCCGCCTAATACGAGTCGCTTTAAGCGCTGCTCGTCAAGCACGAACGACTTATATGCTTCGGCGATGGAGCGCGCCGTGAGGCTGGTTATGGTTGCCACCAGGTCGTTGTTTTTCAAATTGCGCTCTTTCATCGCCGAGCCAATCTTGAGGTCAAAGTATTTGTTGCCGAAAAGCTCCCGTCCCGTGGTTTTGGGAGGCTTGCGTTGGAAATAAGGATGACCCATCAGCTCAGCAAGCAGGACCTCATCCGTATTTCCACAAAATGCGATCCGGCCTCCTTCATCGTATGACGTTTGGAACAACACTTCACAAGCCCTGTCTATGAGCATATTGCCGGGTCCGGTGTCGAACGCCATAATCGCCCGCCCCTTGTCGCCAATCACGGTCAGATTCGCGATGCCGCCAATGTTTAGAACTCCCGTGGCAATGCCCTGCCCGCCAAAAAGCACTTCGTCCGCAAAGGCGACAAGCGGGGCGCCCTGTCCTCCGACTGCCAGATCAGCAGCCCTGAAGTCGCCAATCACTGCAATGCCTGTTCGGGCAGCGATTACGGCCGGCTCACCCAGTTGAAGAGTTCCCGATGCCTCATGCCCCCACAATCTTCCGCCGTCAGGGCAGTGCCAGATCGTTTGCCCATGCGAGCCAATGAGGTCGATGCTCTTTCGATCGAGCCCTGCTTTGCGCAGAAGATGCAGGACGGCATCGGCAAAAATCTCACCGAGACGCGCGTTTAGCAAGCAGACCTCCTCCAGCTCCGCCACACCGCAAGCCACGAATTTAAGCAAGCGCTTGCGAAAGCTCTCATCGAAGGGAAACAAAATGCTGTCAATCATTTGACATTCAAGCACCGGCGGCCTGCCATTCACGGATTGAGTTTCGAGAGGGCTTATAGTGAAAATTGCCGCGTCGACTCCATCCATTGAAGTGCCGCTATTAAGGCCGATAACAGTCAGGCGTTTCATTGGTCCTCATTTATGACAACGACGCGAGCGCGTTCAGTAGTTCTTCCATGTCCTCGATGCTCGTTTCTGAGCGAGCGCCGTGCGCAACAAGCACGATTTGCACCGTTGCCTGCCGGGCAAGGACTGATTTCAATAATTGTAGCTGTCGGGGATGAGAGTTCGGAAAACAATTTGGCACGATGATAAGATAAGCAAAACCCTGACAGCACAGGCGGGAATCAAATGACGAGCAGCAAATCGCTTGATTATCAAGAGCAGGCAGCGCAGGCTGGGATGATGATCGGTCGAGGGAAACGGACGCGCAGAGCCTACGGCTTCGACGAAATCGCGCTCGTGCCGGGCTCTCTCACGATCGATCCCGAGCTTTGCGATGTCTCCATGAAGCTGTCGTATCACAAATTCGAGATGCCAATCATCGCCAGCGCCATGGACAGCGTGGTCGATGCCCGCATGGCCATAGAGATGGGCAAGCTCGGCGGTCTGGCAGTGCTGAATTTACAAGGACTGCAAACACGCTATGAAGACGTCTCCGAGGCCTACGAGATGGTCGTCAGCTGCGATAACAACAGCTTTGTTGAAGTGATGCAAAAGCTCTACTCAAAGCCGGTCTCTGAAGCTCTCATTGCTAAGCGCGTCGAAGAGATCAAAAAAGGCGGAGTGATAGTTGCTGCCTCGGTGACGCCCAATTTTGCCGAGAAGTACGGCCCTGCGGCAGTGGAAGCGGGGCTTGGCATTCTTGTCGTGCAGTCTACCGTCACCGGGCTGGACCACCGC
>DATNRC010000238.1:0-6024 GCA_036703705.1 Candidatus Obscuribacterales bacterium | reverse complement strand
CGCCGACACGTCTTACCAGATCGAAGTGAGTGTCGAATGTCAGAATGGTAGAGCCTTCACGCATGGCAAGTGCGGCAATCCAAATGTCATTCGTGGGAATGCACAAGCTTATTTAATGGTCTGACCCAAAAACGCCAATTCCCTGACCTGTTTTGTCCCCACCCGGCTCGTACATTGGATGCATCGGCAGCGATTACACCAACAAGAGGACAAGGACGATGGGTGCAATGGATCAATTTCTCACCGACAATGAACAAAGTATAGTAAATGCCCAAAGAAGGGGAATCGCCACATTTGGCACCAATCCGGAAGAAGACCTCTGCTACGCCATGCAAAAGCACGTAAATGGGGCCGAGGGAGACCCATTATTCGATGAATTCATGGCCCAACTCCGGGACCTCAACAGACAAAGAAACTTGAGAGACGATAAGGTCCCCGGCCCCGGCAATCAACAGAAAGATCTGTTTTACAGAACGGCTGATACTGATGGCGACAACAAACTTGAACTAACCAACATCATGATCGTCGACGGCGACAGAGTGGCAATTTATCCGCCGCTGAGCGGCAAAGAAAAGGACCTGCCGAAAGAATTCAAAACCGTGCTTATCGATCAGAAGATGGACGAACTGCGCGAAAGACTGGTCGCCGGCGTCCCCTACTTCGAGAACGCTGCCTTCGGCAACACGCTCTGGAACCGCAATGAAGCCATCAAGGAGGCCGTCGCCGGCATCCATCCTGCAGCACGCGAAGGCTTCATTCGCCAGCTCAAAGAGTACGCGGACGCCCAACGCGCTAAGGGCGGCAATGCCGTCGACCTCAACATCGAGCTCACTCGCGGAGCCAACGGCGAACTGAAGATAAATTCAATCGAATACATCAACAATCAACAAAAGGATCAAAACGGCAAAGCAAAGACAGACAAAATCTGGCACTAACGAACCAAATGGCTGAATTTGACTGGAAAGGCGGATCTCGGGGGGTCCGCCTTTCGGCATGACGAGAAGATTTTTATGAATTTGTCTCTCTTCTGGGACTCACCAACATAAGCAGAGAGGAGCTCGATCAGTTCAAAAGCGGCATTCCCAGCCGTGCCGAGGTGCAAGAGCCACTGACAAACCGCTGAGAACCGGGCCAGCAGCTAGCCCCCCACAGCATTGCGCACCGAGCCACAGCAGGACGACGAACCAACCAAGGCACCAGGAGCCCGCAGACCCACCGAGCACCGAAAGACCACTGAAAAGTTGCTAACGTCACAATTGATGCCGAATTTGGCACATTAGATATACTGGTGCTATCATTTCTCTGCTAAGGGCTATTAGCTCAGGTGGCTAGAGCGCACCCCTGATAAGGGTGAGGTCCCTGGTTCGAGTCCAGGATGGCCCAGATTTTTCAGAAGTCAAGACAGTTTAGTGGAGCCGGCAAAGGGGATCCGCTGTGAGTGAAGGTGGCTTAAGCACCGTTGTTGTCACTTTAGCCGCTGCGCTGCTCATCATCGCCAGATCGCGCGCCGTTGCCGCCACTTTCGCCATGACCTTGCTTTTGAGCGGCTGCTCGCTCGGAGCGCTGATTCCCGGTGATCCTAAGCTCACTCCGGCTCAGTTCAGCCCCCAGATGCCTTTCATGCAGCCGGGAAGCACCACCGACATCCATGGCTTCATCAAGACAAATGGCAAGCCTTTCAAAGGGCATCAAAATTACCCTTACCGGCAACGCCTTAACAAATTCTATTCTCTCCGCGCCTCGAACACAGAAGTCATCTGTGACGGTGAGAAACGCTCTGCAACCCTTGTTCGTGGTAGCAGAAGCGCACCCCGCCTTCTCGCGAATGCCTGATAACAGCTTCGAAGCTGTCTTGCCGGACATCGAAATCAAAACGAGCCTCTTCGAAGTCTCGCTCAATATGAAGGTAATCCAGGCAGGCAAAGGCGACTTGAAGATCGGCGTAGCACCTCTTAGCTGCCCCAAAGCTCAGGTCTGGGATCGAGTCGCTGTTTCAATCCAAAAGCCCATCAAGCCGTTCGACTTCAAGTCCGTTCAATATATGAATCCGACGTTTGATATGAACAGCATCTACAACCGCGATTATCGGCCGCCTGGAGCGCAAAAGCTCTTCAAACAAGAGATTCGCCAAGCGTATTAATCAAGTTCGCCCGAACAGGTCATTTTTCATTTGCGCCGATCAGCATTCCGTGGGCGCCACTGTTTCTCAATTTTTGGAAGGCTGTGGGATGCCGGAGGTTGGCTAAGAAGGTCTGGCAATAGATCCCTCCCCGCTCACGAAAGCACCGTTTCCGGGCGGCAAGCAATCGGCGAGCAGTTTCCAGAGCAAGCAAGCTGTCTCACGCACCCAGGCGTAGTGCAGGCTGTCTCATGCGCTCGGTGCCGTCACATGCATGGGGGAGTGACGCCGTCCTTGCCCACCCAGTGAGACAGTCCAAGAATACAGGGTATAGGGCTAGAGATGGACAGGGCTGACTTTTTGCAATGTCGAAAGCTGGCAGTTACAACCTGAATCTCTTTCGAACGGGCTTGCTTCTCATCGGTCTGCCATTGTTTTTGGAGCTGCTCTTTGTCGTCATTTTGTTCGTGCTCGTGAATCAAGCGGAGAGTCAGGCCAATCGCATCGAAAACGCGCGCCAGATTCGCGCCGCCACCAACAGCGTGACCAATCACTATCAAATGGCAAGCGTCAATCTGCTCAACTGGGGTTGGACGAGCAATCGCCAGGCTCTCTTCAATTATGAGCGCCATCTCGAGCAAGGATTCGCAACCCTCGAGCGCTTGAAGGAAATGGTCAAAGATGATCCCGAGCAGAGCAAAATTATGACGCGCATCGAGTTCACGGCGCAGGAATTGGCCCAGCACATGAGGCGCGCCAAGGCTCTTGTCGAAGCCGTTCCCGATCCCTCCTTCACGCCTATCGATCTGCCGACGATGATTGCCATCACCAAACAACGCAACAAAGTGATGGAAAAGATTGTTGAATTGTCCAGGCTCCTGCAGGATGTGGCGCGTGTATCGGATCGGCAAAATGTCACCCAGGAAGACGAAATCGCCGCCCGCGCCCGAGTGAAAGCATTTTTGGTTTCAGGCATCGCCTTCAATATACTAATGGCAGCCGGACTGGCAGCGCTTTTCGGGCGACGAATTCTGCAGCGCATCGGCACCGTTAAGGACAACGCTTTGCGCCTGGGGGCCGCACAGCCTCTACATGAGACATTGCCAGGCAACGATGAGATCGCTCAGCTCGACAGGGTTTTTCACACGATGGCGGAGACCCTCGCCGAGGCTGCCCGCAAGGAGCGCGCCATCATAGACAGCGCTGTGGACGTGATTTGCAGCATCGACGAAGACGGGCGAATCACGACCGTCAATCCGGCTGCCACTGAGTGCTGGGGCTATACGCGCGATGAGCTGATTGGCCTCAGGTTCAACGAGATTATCGCACCCGATGATGCGGAGCGCACCATGCGGCTGATTGGCGAAATCACGAAGAGCCAGACATCAGGCACTTTCGAAAGCCGCATTCTGCATAAAAGCGGCTCAGAAGTAGACATGCTCTGGTCGGTTCGCTGGTCGAACGTAGAGAAGGCCTTGTTTTGCGTCCTGCACAATATCTCGGAGCGCAAAGAGCTCGAGCGCATGAGGCAGAACTTTCTTGCCATGGTCAGCCACGATTTGAGGACGCCGCTCAATTCGGTGAAAAACTTTCTCGTTATCCTGGACACCCCGGTATATGGCGATTTAAACGAGAAAGGCAACGTCAGAAAGACAGCTATCGAGGGAGAGGTAGAACGCTTGCAGCGGCTCATCGACGATCTGCTCGATCTGGAGAAGCTCGAGGCCGGCAAGATGGACCTGCGATTAGCCGATGCCAGCTTGACCAAGATCCTCAATCGGGCAGTGGAAGCGGTTTCCGGTCCTCAGGAGAAGAAACGAACCAAGATCGTCTTGCCGGAAAGCGATGTTTCGCTGCCTTGTGACGAAGAACGGCTGATACAGGTGATCGTCAATTTGCTGTCAAACGCCATCAAGTTTTCTCCCGAAGACAGCGTCGTCACCGTCGATGCCACCAAAAATGGTGACTATGTGGAGGTGCGCGTGAAGGACAACGGTTGCGGCTTGCCGCCCGACGCAGAAAAATCGATATTCTCCCGCTTCAGGCAATTTACCTCAGGCGCCAAATCAAAAGAAGGCTCCGGACTTGGGCTTGCTATCAGCAAAGAAATCGTGACCGCCCACGGCGGAACAATAGGCGTCGAAAGCGTCCAGGGCAGCGGCAGCACTTTCTGGCTCCAGCTGCCTCTCAAGGGGAGCACGGAACAATAGGCATCGAAAGCGTCCAGGGCAGCGGCAGCACCTTCCGGCTCAGCGCAGCAGGATAGTCACGAAATTGCTTTTCCAAGCGCATTTACATCGGGCATGCCGCTTAGACTTCCATCGCCGCTTGGCACGGTCTACGAATCACTAACGCGCTGTCACTGATGCCGCCCGTGATAGATCAGTGTTGTCTGGTCTCCCGGCGGATCGCTCAAGACATCGAGCATGATTGATGTGATTACCGGCTTGTTCGGCGCAGGCGGAGCGCCTTGCGAGAAGCCGAATTTGCCAAGACTTTGCACGAACCGATTGAGAGACGCCTTGGGAACAACAATTGCCGAGGGCGAATTCGATCTTATTGACGCGTCGATGAACACGCGCATCACAGCATCTGCAGCCGCTTTGATTTCAGCATCGGAGCCCGACGCCGACTTATGTTTGACGCGGAAAGCTACGTTGTCATCCGGAAAGATGTCCAGCTCCGCATGCTTGCGGCAGCCCACAGGCTCCGCCCCCTTGTACCAAAGATGCTCGTATGGCTTCGTCTCGCTTCCTTTCTTGCTTACGCGTTGAACATC
Organism: Candidatus Obscuribacterales bacterium; assembly: GCA_036703705.1. Classification (GTDB taxonomy): domain Bacteria; phylum Cyanobacteriota; class Vampirovibrionia; order Obscuribacterales; family Obscuribacteraceae; genus DATNRC01. The sequence continues at coordinate 1,126 of DATNRC010000238.1, read as the reverse complement.
AACCTGCGCCAGAACAAGCGGCGCTACTTTCGATCCTTCGAAATTGAGATAGTTTGGCAATGACTCTGTCTGGATGTTGATGATGCGATTGAATGAATCCAATATCCCCTCTCCTGGAGCGTCCTGCGCGCGACACGGCACTGCAGCAGCGAACGTCATTGAGAGCAAAGCAAGACCCACAACCAGGCTCTTAGAACTAGCTGCTTTCACCATCATGTCCTCCAGGCATATCAACTTTACCATTACTCCTTCTTTTCCAGGAAAGCTTGAGATGCGTCTTGAGACGTATGAAGGACCCTAACTACTTCGATGCCGTCTGTAACGATGCCAGCGTCATGATCTGGATTGCCGCCGCTGGAGCCGGCCGCGAGTTGCTCTGGGGACAATCTGGTGAGAATAGGTGCGGACTACTCTTAAGAATGCGTGCTTACTGGGTCAAGAGCGGGTTTTGACGCCAGGCTCATTGCCGTATCGCATGCGCTCGGACTTGACGCGCTTCTCAATCTCCTCAGCTTGACTTATGCGTTGCGTTTTTCTCAGCACTTGCGCGTAAAGCTCTTCGACATCCAGCGTCTTGGCGTGGTTCTTGCCCAGCTGCACTCGCCTTATTGTAATTGCTCTCAAATAGTGGCTTTCAGCCTGCGAATATTGACCCAGCGCATAATAAAGTCTTCCCAGATTCTTGAGCTCGGTGGAAACAGCTACGTGCTCGCTGCCGCAGAGCCCTTCCCGGATTTGCAGCGCCTCCACAAGCAGTGGCTCCATTTGCCTGTACATGCGCTTTCGGCAATAAAGATCTGCCAATTTGGTCAGGCTATCAGCGACTGACGGATGATTGTCGCCCACCATTTGCTTGAGAAGCTTAAGGTCGACTTCCGCTTCCTTAATTGCCGTGTCAACGTCCTTCCCTCTGACTTTCTGCTCTTGCTCTTCCTTTGCTCTTGATTCCGGAACGACTGCGTTGTAAGAGCCCGACTTTACGGTTTTGCAGAGTTGCGAGGCCTTCACCTCACCATCACCGGTCTCACTGCTCTCCGGTCGCGGATGGCGCCTCGTCTCAATAACCTCAAGCGTCTTTTTGACCTCAGTAAGCGCCACACGGCTTGGCCCGCGCGTTTTCTCAAGG
>DATNRC010000237.1:0-16661 GCA_036703705.1 Candidatus Obscuribacterales bacterium | reverse complement strand
TTACGTCTTCACTTGTGAATATCTCAACCGCCGGCAGCGCATATGACGTGGACGCCGATGCGGCGGAGTCTTTTATCGCTTTCATTGCGATTTCCTGGTCTTGCGGGGAAAAACCTTCATTGAGTCTTACAGCTTGTTCTGCTTGCGGTTCAGCTTTATTTGCGATTTCGTTGATCTCATTCATCTGTTCTACCTTTGGTAAGTGCTGCCACATCACCGGAGCGCCATTGCGTCCCGGACTTGATTGTAGGCACAGCCTATACCGCGTTAGTGTCACATGATGGTCATGGCAACGCGGCCGGCATTTTTTTTCCTGCCCAGGCCCAAAAACGCACGCAGGTTTTCAAAGCGACTCTGGCGAGTTGTATCTTTCTTCGCGACGACAATTGAGATTGAACTTGCTTGGAGATCTCTTACTCTCTTTGCAAAGTGCATCATTCGGAGCGTAATCAGACCAATCTCAGTATCATGCGGAGGTGCTTCCACCGTTGAGGCGCAGCGCAAATCAACCGTCAATTTGCACGACAATTACTATTGTTATCGAGACGGAGCGTTTCAGAACATCGTTCCTATTGCCGCCAGAGGCAAGGTTCAATGATCGCCCGAGAGCGACTTTAGAGAATGCGTCCCCGTGCGAGTCTCAACAGGAGCAGAAAGCCCGTTACAAGACCGGCGCCGCTGCCCAGCTGTTGAGCTTGCCATTTGCCGGAGCTGAATTCGGCGCGTTCCGGACGCTTCACAAGCTCAATTTTCGGAATCACTCGCTTGCCGGCGCAGGTGTTGACCACCTCGGAAACACCGTCAATTGGTGCCTGAATCAAAGTGTGCCCGAATGAGTGCACAAATGCTCCAGCACATTCGGCGGGATTGTCGCAGCGTTCTTCATGCTCTTCGCTCATGTCGATATCTCCTGAAGTTCTATTTCCAGAATAAAGATCGAACGATGATTGTGGAGCTGGTTATCCCCATATTTCACCTTAAATTGTCCCCTTTTGACTGGGGCGATAAAGCGACGGATCTCCTTCAGTACCCGGGCTCAGGGACATTTTGGGGACACTTGCGGGACGTCCGGCGGACAGTCGTTGCTTAGTCTAAACGCAGCAGGACGAGCGAAAGGCGAATGGCGGGGCTCCTGCGCTTATTGGCATGTATTCCGCCAGCAATCAGGAGGATGAAAAATGGCTTTACTATTCAAGAGGATGACTGCGCTTCTTTGTGCGGCGACATCTCTCATGGGAACTATATCAGCGGCATCGGCTTTCGAGCTGAAGGTTCCCACCCATATCAAAAGGGCGCGTTCGATCCCGGCTGCGGAATACACACCGGATGTGCTGTTGGTCATGCCCGGCGCCAAGCAAAAGGATGCCGACATTCTCAGCACCGTAACCGACGCGCACGGAAAGGTCCTTGGCGCCTTAGGAGAGGGTGACTTGAGGGTATATGTGATCAAAACCGAAAAGGGCAAGCTGGAGCAGACAGAGAGAAAATTCTTTGCCGACAAAAAACATTTCTCCGTCGTCTGCCGAAATTACAGTTGTCCGCGTCTTACGACCGTCCCCACCGATTACGGCGGTACGGCGCAGTGGCACCACGGTGCTCTGCGCAGCCCATTGGCCTGGGATATTGCCACCGGAGCGGGAACAAAAATTGCCATATTCGACACGGGCTGCGAGGCGGACAATCCTGAGCTCGCCGGAAAGACCGACAGGGGATTCGATGCCCATGCCGTAGCCTCGCAAATACTCCTTGGTGTCGGCGGTGGTGGCTTAATGGGCGGCATTCTCGGAGGCGCTCTTAGCGGATTGACCAGCCGGACGCCGCTAGGAGCAGTAGGAGCAGCCGGGAGCGCTATCCTGGCAGACGATGCTTCGACCACTCTTGCTGGTGCCGTGGCAGGGGCCGTCGGCGGCAGCGCCAACGACGACAAGCATGGACACGGAACAAGGATGGCAGTCGTTGCCGCCGGCAACTGGAACAATCCCAACGCCGGACCGCGCATGTCCCTTAACAGCTGCGGTATTGCACCCAACGCTCGCATATACCCGGTTAGGATCGCCGAGGAGACCTACGGCATCGATGCCCAGGCTAAGGCAAGCGACCTGGACTTGATCGCCGCAATGATACATATGATGGCAAAGCCGGACATTCGCATCATCAACATAAGCTACGGCGCTCCATATGTCGGCTTCGCCAATCCGCAGTTTCATCCCGCTCTTCACAAGTACTTCCAGGACTACGCCGTAAAGAGGAGCGGACTCATCTTCATGTCGGCGGGCAACTATGCTGTTCCCGATCCTACACCCCGCGTGCCTTACCTCTTTGTCGTCAACGGTATCGACGAAGAGGGTGAGCTTGGCTCTTTCGGCAATGGAAAAGGCTCCGCCTGGGGAGAGTTCGTCAGCTTTACCGCCCCTTCGACCAATATTGCCTGCAGCAGTATTCAAGGCGATCCACAGCCGTCCACGGGGACATCGCCTGCCTGCGCGCTCGTCTCTGGAATGGCTGCGCTCATTCTGGACAAGAAACCTGCCCTGCCCAACTTCGAAGTAATCCGCATTCTCATTCGAAGCTGCAAAAACATCAAAGGCTATGGTTTCAGTCCCTTCTACGGCTGGGGAATGCCCGATGCGTATCTTGCCGCCGGTATCGCGTCCGGCAAGAGCAAAGAACAACTCGAGCGTGAAGCCCTCAACAAACTGGATCCCAATGCGGCTCCCGGCACGGCGGCTCCAGGCTCAGTTGGCAGCAGCCCGCCATCGAGGGCGGTTGCCGGCGGTGTGGTGCCACCGTCAGGAGTGGCGCGCAAAGGCGGCAGTCTGGTTGTCGGAGCCGGCGTAGGGCGTCCGTGACGATCGAGAGATAGAGGGCGCGCTATGCGCCCTCGATTCTCAAGGCTTCAAATCTTTGCGGTTGGTGCGTCGTTATTTGGGTGACTGTGGGTTTTGAACTTTAGGCTTCAAATCTTTGCGGTTGGTGCGTCGTTATTTGGGTGACTATGGGTTTTGAACTTTTTTGTTTAAAGGCGCAGGGCGAATTGAGTTCGAAAACCGTGACAGGCTGGCGTGCTGGATGATAAACGCCTTTCTCGTGGATCAACTTATAAGTTTAAAGTGCATATGGTTTTGGACAGTGAGGATTAATCAGCAATGAACGTTGAACAGTGGTGGCGTTACAGGAACGACCAGGCTTGCGCGAGCAGTCAGGCTTACGGGAACGGCCGCAATTTCAGGAACAGCCGAAATTACAGAAACAGCCGAAATTACAGAAACAGCCGAATTCACCGGAACGGCCGGCATTACGGCAACAGGTCCACGGTCGGGCAAGCGATCATGGAGCTGGCTTGTGCGCTTATGGTAGGTGTCCCGCTTCTTCTATCAGTGATCGATTGCTCGGTGATAGCGATCGGTGCATCGTTGAACGACGCCACCTGTCGGGACGCTGCGCGCGCAGCATCCTCGGGGCCTCCAGGGGCAAGCGATGCCGGGCAGTGGCGCAGGGTCGGCAAAGGAGAGACACCAAATCAGCGGGCAGTCGACGTGATCAAGCGCGTTTACTATTCGAGCCTGCCCGCCAAAGTGCGTGATGATGTCGAGGTAATGGAGATGGTGCGTGACATCCCTCCACTTTCCATGGGGGGTTCCGTAGACGGTGAAATGAGTGTCGAGACGACAATCGACATATATCCACCCTTCATTCTCTCCGCTTTGGGCAGTGGGCGCGTGAGCCTCAAAGCCCGGCACACCAGCCCGATTACATACGTTGTCAGACCTCAATAATTGACATTCTCTTGGTGAAGACATTTTGAAGACATTTGGAAGACGGTGTGGAGACAGCGTCTCGGTATTCTTGGCATTATTGAAGTTGGCGTTGTGAGGTGAGGTAAATGTTCAGGAGCGCTGCTCATGGGTTCAGAAGGAAAGATGGCTTCTGCATGAGCGAATATTCAGTATCAATGGCAGTCTTTATCTGTTTCTTCCTTGCACCGATGGTGAATGTGGCGATAGTGCCGGCACGTTATATGCTGGGACAAACGTTCCTCGATGGTGTCGCTCACCGCCTGGCGCTGTCTGAGAAACGCAGCGATGCGGTGCGCAATTTCGAGAAGGACGGATCATGGAAGAATGCAATGGCGGGGCTCGGCGCGAACGTGAAAAAGGCCAGCCTGAGCCTTGTGGTGTGCGGCAAAAACCAGAACCAGAGAATAGCAATGGATCGTAATGCGCCAGTGCCGGACGACTATTTGCCGGACGGCAAAAACGGTCCCTCCATGTACGCGCTCGATCTCTCAGTCGAAGCAGCCATCGCACCTATCTTTTCGACAACGGCTGGATTGCCTGGCTTTAGCAAGCCGATCAACCTGACCTTGCACGGACGCTCGCAGTGGGAAAACCTTGGTCGCGATCCGGATACGGACAAGTACTTCCTCAACGAATAGTCGAGGCAAGAGGAGTGATTCAAATTGGCATTGGCGAAAATAAATCATCAGATGGAGTGAACAATGAAAGAGGGTCAAAAATTAATAAGGGCACTGATGGCGGTGGCGATTGTCGCCGGTTCATTCAGCCCAGTAAAGGCGGAGCCGATCTACGACTGGACGATAGACGTTCAAACCCAGCAATTGCAGCGTCAGTTTGAATACAAAAACTCACGCCTTCGACCAGTGGACAAGGTAAACGTCCGTTACTACTTCCAGAAAAACGTGAACTCGTCTGTCTGGTATCAGATGGCCTAGTATCACGACGGCAAGCCCCTCGGACTGGAGCGGCTCGGCAATTTTCAGATGCCTAAGGGCAGCGGGGTCTGTATACAAATCAGTCACAAAAACGACCGGCCGGAAAGTGGCGAAGTGAAAGCGGCGGCAAACATGATTTTGCGCTTGTGGGTGGACGCGCAAGTGAATAATTTGCCGATTGTATTGGTGAAAGTTCCATCCCAGTCATTCAATTCCATAATTAGTGAACTGCAAATGGTCAATTGCTCGCAGGTGCCTGAAGGCGTACTGGAAGACGGGCAGCCGGCTGTTATGTCGTTGTTGATCGTCACCGAACGCGACGGGCAAAAGGCGCGACTGAAGTATGAATGAGGCGCGTTGATTGCTAACGAGCGCCAGGGGCAAAAGGCTCGAATGAAGTGAGGGCGCGTTGATTGTTAACGAGCTCAAGCGACAGAAGGCGCGAATGAAGTGAGGGCGCGTTGATTGTTAACGAGCTCAAGCGACAAAAGGTGCTACTGAAGTATGAGTGAAGAGTACGACCAGTGGAGGGCGAGAGTATTTAACAGCGAACGAAGCGGAGAGCGAGAGAAGTGAGGCGAGCGGCAAGTGAAGGGAGCGAAGTTTATGGCGGCCATACAAGCAAATGAAGGAGCAGGAAAAATGTCTGGTGTTGAGAGATTTGCGCGGGGAAAGATGTCTGGTGTTGAGAGATCGGAGCGGGGAAACATGCTGATTCTTGGCGTGCTCGGCATGACCGTTGTTTCGTTGTGCCTGGTCGTCGGGTATTCTTTCGGTGGTCTGTACTTCCTTCATAATCGCATTCAATCTTCGGCCGATGAGATAGCTCTTGCCGGTGCGCGAAAATTGAACGAGATGGATCGCATCGGCCAGATGAACAACATGGTCGCGCGGTCGAGGCATCTTGTTTATTCTTCCAGGCAAGCCCTGGATCAAATCAACAACATGGGTGTGCAACCAGAGGCGCGAAAGCTCGCCCAGCAATTGTTGGATGATGCACGTGATGGCGCGAATCAATTGGAGATGGAAAGGAGCAACCTGATAACTGCGACCAACGCGGAAGCGCGCGAAGTGATGCGGAAACGTTTCAACGAAATCCGCTCGGCATACAATGTCGTGCTGCCTTGGCTGCGCGTGAGTGATGCGAAGCTTGTATCAGTTAAGCTTGGCAGGCCCGTCAACACTCATACCAATGTCGAGGAGCTGCGCGGTATTGCGGAGCTCGCCGACAAGGACGAACAGGGCAAGAAAGTGCACATGGGCAAAAGCGTGAACTATTACAACCAGGGAGAGGCGCGGCTGCCGGAAGGCGAGACAGGCTTTGCTTTCCGCCTGTCGTCGCTGCCGGCGCCGGCAGGCAGCGATATTGCTCCCGCGCGAACAATTCTTCCGCAGGCTTTCGAGGAGAGTAAAGACGATCGCGAGTATTTTTCGTGCGCTACCAGTGTCGAGCTCAGCGTAAATGTTGGCACGGGTCTTGGTCCGCAGGCGGGAGGAACAGTGAAAGTCTCATCCAGCGCCGTCTCCACTGGTGGTGGCTTCGTGCAGTAAGCTTCGGCATCTTCTCGCCGTATTCTCGTTAAAATCGGCTCCCCTGCCGGGTGCCGCGACGAACAAGCTCCAGATCGATTTTTTCCATTACCCGATTCTTGCAGAACGACCAGGCTGGAGCTATAACTTCTTCCTTCGTCCCTTCCGCCACTAGGCGCATTACCACCATATCTGATGGCAGCATTTCCAATGCGTCGCAAACGAGCTCGACATACCTGTCCTCGTCCAGAAGCGGAATCTCGCCCTGGAGATAGTCAGTCTCCATAGGGGTTCCCTTATAAATGCAGAGCTGGTGTATCTTGATGCCGGTCAAACCGATGTTTGAAACTTGTCTCACCGTCTCCAACATCTCTTCGCCCGTTTCGCCCGGCAATCCAAAAATCAGATGCGTTGCCAGCCGCAAGTTTCTTGCTCGCGCGCGCTCGACGGCGTCAAAAAATTCCTCGGCAGTATGTCCCCGATTAATCTTATCGAGCGTGCGGTTGTGCGCGGACTGCAATCCTACCTCGAGAAAGACGAAAGTCCTCTTGGCATAGCTCTGCAACAGGTCGAGAATGTTATCGTCCAGGCAGTCCGGTCGTGTTCCTATGCAGATGCCGACGACGTCTTCATATTCCAGGGCAACGTCGTAGAGAGAGCGAAGTACCGCTTCAGGAGCGTAAGTATTCGTGAAGGCCTGAAAGTAGGCCAGAAACTTTTCTGCTTTGAAGCGGCGCCGAATGCGCTCAATGCCCTGGCTGAGCTGCTGGCGGACGTTGAGCTCCTGTTTGATGGTGGGCGCGCCGGATCCCCTGTCGTCGCAGAAAGTGCAGCCGCCAAACGCCCGGGTGCCGTCCCGATTGGGGCAAGTAAAACCGGCGTCAATAGGCACGCGATAAACTCTGGCGCCGAATTCGTCGCGCAAGTACTTATTGAAGCTCGTGTATCGTTCCGTATCGGGCGGATTGGTTGGAATTGTTTGCATGGAATCCGGCGCTAAATCTAAAGAGCGTAAATGTCTCAAACTCAGTCAGAGAGGCTTTAGATACTACCCAGGCCGACAGCTCAGCTGGAGACTTGGTGCCAGTTCATCGGCTCAGCCGGCTCCCTGAGATGTAAACCAGCGAACAGCCCAACCAGCGAATAGCTGAATAACCAAACCGGCGAAGCATTGGCCTTGGGAAGGGGCCCAGCCTCTCATGTGGCACCCTATGAATTTACTATATCCGGATGGTTTACAACAGGATTCGGCCGCTGTTGTAAAGCTGAAAAGCCTGCTCCTGATGGGATGACAAGGTTTGCGAATTGATTACAGAAAGAGCCCTGAGTTGACACGGTTTGCCGGGTTTTGTTATTCTGGCTTTTTACTGGGACTCTGGCTGGCAGTCCGGCAACTTTGGGCTGTCTAAAGTCATAGGCTTATGCCCCCATCGTCTAGAGGCCTAGGACACCTCCCTTTCACGGAGGCGGCAGGGGTTCGAATCCCCTTGGGGGTAGATTTTTTCAGTTTGACCAGGCGATTTCCTCATTTGGGGCGCAAAGCAGGGCTTTTGGTTCTGGTTGATTTGCTTTCGGTTTAAACAGCTAAGCAGGCGAAGCGAACACTTCGGCCTAATCATTAATGGCCTCGGCGTTTTTCTGATCTTCCGGCGGCTTGAGGGATGATTCGGGATTGATCAATACCGTATCTTTCTGTATATACAAATAATAGACAGAAAGTTGGCGCCAAATGGAAGACGTCATCAGCCCTAAGACAGCGCACAAACTCAAGGAAAAGCAGACTCGTCACGTCCCAGAGGCTGCAAACGTGCAACCAAAGCGAGAATCGGCATAGTCAATCAAGTCTTACAGGCGGGGCCCGGAACATCACCGAATTCGACCGGGCACATCCAAATCAAGCGCCAATCCCGGTAAGGCGAAGATTCACAAACTGCCCTAATTCTTGAGCCAGGGCCTTTCCAGGGCGTAGCGCTCGCGTTCTTTGAAGTGGACTGCGACAGCCAGTTTTTCCAGATGCTGAGCAATCAATTTTCGCCCTTGCTTTACTTCGTTGGCAAGGAAGAATTCCTGGGCGTTGATGAGCAGGTCTTCCGACACCAGACCGGTGATGCCTTCGCACATGCGGGCGATCATGCCATCAGGATAGATTTTGAGCATCTTCAGCCAGTTGTCTTTCATGAAGTTCCATGCCAGCTCCCTTCCGAAAGGATTCCACATTACGGCCCGCACTATATATGGTGCGCTCTGGGTGCGAATCTCCCCATTGATCGTTTTCTCGAGGGTCTTCAGCAGCAGTTTGCGATCGCGGAATGCGGCAAGCGCATACATATAGCGCTCTTCCTCCTGCGGTGTCTTCGCTTTGCGGAAGTGATCCGTAAACTCCTCGTATCGCGACGAGTCGCCGCAGTTAGCGAGCACAGTAATAATTGCCGGCGCCAGATCGGGATTGACGCTCGTTTTGTCGGACAGGTAGTTAAGATAGAGCTCGGAAGCGCGATCGCGCACCTCTTGATTCTCCGCGATTACGCCCATGGCGATTACGATCAATCCCCTCAATTGGCTTGTTAGCTTATCTTCGCCCTTGGCATTGCGGCGTTTTCCGGGTTTGCCATCCATGCCCAGCCGATTGAAGACCGGCGTGAGCAGCTCCGAAGCAAAGTTTCTAAGCGGCGTTCTGTTGCCTTTGCCGACCACCCGATCGAGATAAGTGAGGGCGCCAAGCAGCACCACCCAGACGTTCTTGTCCTGCTCTTCTTTGAAGAGCGACGCGAATTTCGTAAACTCGAGCAGCGAATAATTGCCGTTGAGCGTTGATGCCCAGACGTCGCTGACGAGGTTGAATCGCTCAATGGGGTTGAGCATCTCGAAAATGGCCGCTGTGATGGCCGACAAGGCCTCCGGGCTGTAGTTGACTCTGTAAAATCCGTACCCGCCGTCATTGAGAATTAGCGGTCTTGCCGCTTGCTCGAGGCTGATCGTTTCTTTCTCGGATGTCAGCAAAAGCCGCTCTCTTACTACTTTCTTGCCGATCCTCGCTCGATAGAGAAGGGGGATTTGATAACGCATGTGCCTTCCCGAGCGCGACTGGGAGCGCTTTTCCTCCGGCAGGTAAAAGAAGCGCTGCTGGGAGACCGTCCAATGCTTGCAGCCCTCTTCCGGGTGAACAGTCACGACGGGATGACCCTCCTGGAAAATCCAGGAGTCCATGAGCTGGCGAACGGGCTGTCCGGACTCTTCTTCGATGGCGTCCCAGAGGTCGGTGGTCTCCGCGTTGGCATACTTGTGCTTTTCTAGATAGCGGGCAATTCCTTTGCGGAACGTCTCCTCACCCAGATATTGCTCGAGCATGCGCAAGACGGACGCGCCTTTCTCATATGTGAGAACGTCGAACATTCCTTCCGCATCCTCGGGACGTGTCACGGTATATTCAATCGGTCGTGTGCTCAACAGACCGTCGGTGGCGAATGCCTGAGCGCGCGAGACGCCGAAGGTGTCCCATCTTCTCCATTCCGGCTTCCAATCATCGACGGCAAGCATCTCCATGAAAGTGGCAAATGCTTCGTTGAGCCAGAGTCCGTTCCACCACCGCATTGTCGCCAGATCGCCAAACCACATGTGCGCCAGCTCGTGCGCCACGACGTCGGCAACGCGCTCCAGCTCAGCATGAGAAGCGGTCTTTTCGTCGACAAGAAGCGCGTTTTCCCGAAATATGACGGCCCCCAAATTCTCCATCGCCCCGAACATGAAATCGGGAACAGCGATCAGATCAAGCTTCTCGCCCGGATATCGGATGCCGTAATATCTGTTGAAGAAGCGCAGAGAATGCGCGGCAACGCTTTCAGCGAATTTCGCCAGCTTGGTTTTGCCTTTCGGTGTCCAGATCTGAAGAGGCGTCCCGTCGGCGTTGACGGCTTCCGTAGCTTCCAGCTCACCGACTACGAATGCCACCAGGTAAGTGGACATCTTCATGGTTTCTTTGAATGCCACTTCGATTTTCTTTCCGTCTTTTAACGGCGTGGTTTTCTCCACGGGCGCATTGGAAATCGCCGTCAAGCCCTTGTCGACAATCAGCCGCACTTTGAACGTTGCTTTGAAATCAGGCTCGTCGAAACAGGGAAATGCGCGTCTGGCATCCGTGGGCTCGAACTGTGTGACGGCAATGATGCATTCTTTTCCTTTTGCATCCTTGTACACGCTGCGGTAGAAGCCATGCAGCTTGTCGTTGAGCACGCCCTTGAACGCGAGCGTCAACTCACAGGTGCCCGGCTGCAAAGGGGATGAAAAGGTGATTTCCGCTCTTTCGCTTTCCCGGTCGAACGAAACTTCACCGGTCAGTCTTTTGCCGTCTTTGCCTTTCACCGTGGCGGAGCTGATTTCCAGGTCCAGCGCATTGAGAACGATCGCGGAAGCCGGCTCACGAGCTTCGACTGTGATTGTTTCTATACCTGAAAACGTGGCACCTTTCAGATCGGGCGTAATCTCAAGATCGTACTTCAGCGGCAGGAAAGTGCGCGGCAATCGATAGGACGCGGTCTCCTCTTTGACCGCAAAGGTTTCGGTCGACATGAAACAACGCCCCCTCAGCCGGTAGCAATTAAATGTCCGAGAGGTTAGCATATTGAGGATTCATTTTCATTTCGGCCTCCGGCGACGGGTCGCTGTTCGCTTCGCATCCGTCACTTGACGAGAGTCCGGCAATCGGGAAGGCGTTAGGCAAGAGGGTGTAGGATTATGGCAGAAGCTAAGGGAGCAACGGTTCAGAGCGCTCAAAAATTGGCTCAGCAGTTGCGTGTCGACAGCATTCGGTGCACAACCCAGGCGGGCTCGGGACACCCTACTTCCTCCATGTCAGCCGCCGATCTGATGGCGGTTCTTTTGGTAAATCATTTGCGCTTTGACTGGAAAAACCCGGCCAACCCCAACAATGACCGGCTGGTTTTCTCTAAAGGGCATGCCGCGCCTCTCCTTTATTCGCTCTACAAAGCCGCCGGGGCGATAAGCGATGACGAGCTAATGAGCTTGCGCAAGCTGGGAAGCCGCCTTGAGGGGCATCCTGTCCCTGAAGTGCTGCCCTATGTGGATGTCGCCACGGGCTCGCTCGGGCAAGGGCTCTCCATGGGCGCAGGCATGGCGCTTGCCGGCAAGTACCTGGACAAGTTGCCTTTCCGCGTCTGGGTATTGCTCGGCGACAGTGAAATGGCTGAAGGCTCCGTATGGGAGGCTTTTGCTTGCGCTTCTCACTACAAGCTAGACAATATGACGGCCATTCTTGACATGAACCGGCTTGGGCAGCGGGGCGAGACCATGCTGGGCTGGCATGGTGAGGTCTATGCGGATCGAGCGCGCAGCTTCGGCTGGAACGCTGTGCATATCAACGGTCATGACATTGATGCCATTGAGAACGCTTACAAAGAAGCGCTGAAGACGACAGGCAGACCGACGCTGATAATTGCCAAGACCGAGAAGGGTCACGGTGTGCCATTAGTGGCCAACAAAGAGGGCTGGCACGGCAAGCCGCTTTCGCCCGATCAGGCCGCAGAGGCCATCGACCAGCTTGGCGGCGTCACGCACATGGTTGTGGAGACCAAAAAACCGGAGGAGTTCAATACGGAGCGCAAAGTCGCCCGCGCTTCTTCTCCCTTTGAATGCCCGAAGTATGAGGCGCCCGTGGCCACTCGTGAAGCATACGGAGACGCGCTGCGCTCACTGGGCGCGGCAGATGAAGACGTGGTGGTTCTTGACGCGGAAGTATCCAACTCCACATTTTCAGAGAAGTTTGCCCATTCCTTCCTGGAGCGCTTCTTCGAAATGTATATTGCCGAGCAATGCATGGTCGGGGCGGCGATCGGTTTGGCTACTCGCGGCAAGAAAGTCTTTGCCTCGACGTTTGCGGCGTTCCTGTGCCGTGCTTACGACTTTATAAGAATGGGTGCGGTGTCGCGTTCGACCATGCGTTTGTGCGGCTCGCACGCCGGCGTTTCAATAGGCCAGGACGGTCCGTCCCAGATGGCGCTGGAGGACCTGGCCATGATGCGTGCTGTAGGCGGCTCCACGGTTTTGTATCCTTCCGACGGCGTGAGCGCGGCACATCTTGTTAAAGAAATGGCCGATCTGAAAGGCATCTCTTATATGCGTACGACGCGCGAGAAAACGCCGATTCTCTACAAGAACGACGACACTTTCCCGATTGGCGGCTCGAAAGTGCTCAAAAGCTCGGACAAAGACAAAGCCACTGTCATTGGTGCCGGAATTACATTGCATGAGGCTCTCAAGGCTCATGCCGAGTTGAGCAAGGAAGGCATCAACATTCGCGTGATCGACCTTTATTCGGTGAAACCCGTAGATAGAGCTACTCTGGCTAAAGCGGCGAAAGAAACGGAAGCTCTCATTGTCGTGGAGGATCATTGGCCGGAAGGCGGTCTTGGTGATGCGGTTCTCGACGCTTTTGCCGTCATTGGCAGCGGCGCCAAGGAAAAACCGGCCGCTCTTCCCCGAGTGATCAAGCTCGCGGTCGGCAGCATGCCAGGCTCCGGGACGCCACAGGAATTGCTCGATCAAGCCGGCATTTCCGCCAAACACATCGTCGCTGCAGTGAAGGCTCTGTAGGCAGAAAAAATCCGATTTACCCTGTTTTCGCTTCTGAGAACGACTGACTCGCTCTCCTGTCCGACGAGAAAGCAATCGAGGATGCGAGCAAGCAGTGGGCTGCCGACTTTGAAGAATCCATAAAACGAAAACGAAAACGAAAACGAAAACGAAAACGAAGGAGATTCTGAGCTTCAGAAAATCCACTCTCGGCGCGCAGGAGCTCGACCGCGATTACCGAAGATGCTGGGCTCAAGATCGTGTGTTGTCAGAAAATCCACTCTCGGCGCGCAGGAGCTTGACTGCGATTACCGAAGATGCTGGGCTCAAAATCGTGTGTTGTCAGAAAATCCACTGCTCGGCGCGCAGGAGCTCGACCGCGATTTCGCGAATTTTGCCGGCAAACAAGAACTGCCTCAGTTCTAGATCATCCAATTCGCGCACATTCAACATGCCGTATTCATTGCGTGTCGGGTACTTCAGAGGTGCGTTCCAGAAGGGCAATTTGCCCGGTCCGGGCCCTTCAGTGCGCTCGCACTTCGGTGAAAATGGAATTTCGCCGTAGCTGTCGAGCCAGTCCTGGAGAATTTCTCCAATTCTGGTCACGGTTTTGTTCATGTACTCTTTGCTTGCTTCGGGAAATGTCTCCGAGGTCGCAAATGAGAACAGGAGCGGATGTTTGGCTTGCGCTCTGGCCATTGCCGACGAGATCTTCGCCAGTCCGGTGACGTCCGGATCGGTCGGGCCGACAACCAGACCGGAGAACAATTCACTCATTATGGCGATGACGCGTTCCATGGCGCCCTTCGTTCTGCGCAAACCTTCAATGGCGAGCTTCTGCACCTCAGGACGGATGACCCGGAAGGAATCAGCGAAGCTGTTCACGGCCGAATCGAGCGAATGATGGATGGTCGGATCCTCAAAAATCGCCTCTGTATCCGGTCCTCTGAGGAGAGCAATTTTGGCGAAGCCTTCGGGGTGGTTGTAGTTGATCGAGTGATCGCCGGCAATCACGGCATGCGCTATCTTTGATTCGGCATTGTCGGGATGAGGAACATACCAATCTGAAATGCCGATGTTTACCAGCAATTGACGCTCCGCCGGCGTGAAATCGATTTTGCTCAAGTCTTCTGTGAGAAACTCTTTGCGATAAGGATCGTTGATTTTATTCCAGATCGATTTCACAACCGCCATTACGGCCGCATATTCCGAATTAGCCTGTTTTATCTCCTGACCTTCCGGATCGAAAGTTCCGAGATTGAGTTTTTTGCAAAGCAGAATGGCCACGACGTTTGCCATGAATTGCGGAGGCGCAATCTGGTGCTCGCGCACTGCGCGTGTAATTTGTTCTACCGATGCCATATCCTTCGGATCGGTGAAATCGAGAAAGTACGAGAGCGCCTGAGCTGCTCCGTATGCGCCGTGCACATTGTGAATAATGAAGTTCTTTCGGTTTTTGATGCTGTCGGAAAAGATGGAAGCAAGAATGGCATCGCGTGTCTCGATGTTGTTCAGCCCGAGCAGCTTGCTGGCTTCAAGCACTTCGCCGACTTCAGAGCGCGTGTGCTTCCAATTCATATTCCATTGATAGCTGCTTCCATGCTGGCTGGAAGAGCGATCCATCCTCTGGAATGAATCGCGCACCATCGCCAAACAGCTCCAGATAAGGTCTTTATCCTCGCGAGTGAGACAGTCCTCGCACTCGATTTTGTTATAGACATTGGTAACGCTGCCGTCTGCTGCACGCACGGGCACATCCATCAGGTCATCTTTCAGCTCGGCAAGCGATTGCGTAATGTTGGGAGGCGGCGGAAAGATTTCCTGAAAGCGGAAGTTGTCAGTGAGTATGCCGAGCCTTTCCGAAAGTATGTCAATCTTGATTGGCTCAAGCTCGAGTGTCGGAGCCGCCTCTCGTAAACGCGGGCGATTATCGGCGCCATTCCCCGCCTGATTGGGGTCGGTCGAAGTTGATTTGGAGTCGCTTTTGCGTGAGCTTGACATCGGAGAATTCTGAGGAATCCCACCCATTTGTTGGGATATTCCCCGATCCAGGCATACTAAATCAATCCCGGCTCTGGTTAAAAGCGGCAAAGCTGCCGAATAACAAGCCTTTTCAGCCGTAACAATCCGTGGTTTGCGTCTCGCATTAAAGGCAAAACACCAATTATCAAGCGATACCTGCCACAATATGCCCGAACCACAGGACGGAACAGCGGTGCAGCAACTCAAAACAACCGAGCAGGCTCCGGCGTCAAATCCGGACCGTTCACAGGGGCGGATGCCGCGATGGACGTCCCGGGACTGGCTGGCTTTGTCACTGCTGGCCGCTCTCTCGCTCCTCCTTTATCTTCCCGGGCTGGGGAGTTACGGGATCATCGACCCGAGCGACGGCATCTACGCGGAGGCGGCTCGGGAGATGCTGGAGCGAGGCGATTGGCTGACGCCGAGCGCCAATTACAAACCGTTTTTCGAGAAGCCAATTCTGATTTACTGGCTGATAATGTGCTCTTACAAAGTTTTTGGCGTAGCGCCATTTGCAGCACGATTGCCGGCCGCGCTGTCCGCCGTCGCCTGTGTGGTTTCGCTTTTCGTTCTCACAAGGCAAATGCTGAGCCGGCGGGCCGCATTTTTATCGGCTGTCTGCCTGGCTTCAATGCCCCTCTTTGCCGTCATCGCTCATCTCAGTCTCACCGACCTGCCATTGACGTTCTTCATGACTGTCGGCGGGCTTGGGCTCTTATTGCATTTGCGCGGCAAGCAATCGCCAGCGCTGACACTGGCCGCCTACGCGAGCCTGGCCCTGATCATACTCGTGAAGGGACCGGCTCCTATAGTCGTTCTTGGCTTGATCCTGGCCGCATACGTTGCCCTCTCGAAGCCCAGAGAGCTCAAGCCGTGGTATCGCTGGTGGGGTCAAGGCCTGGCCGCCGTCAAGCCGCTCGCGGGCACCGCTATCGTCCTTGCTGTAGCGGCTCCCTGGTATGTGGCCGAAGGAATCGCCACCCAGGGAGCGTTTTACTACGAGTTTTTCGTCAGGCAGAATCTGGGCCGGGCTGTAGGTGCGGTCAATCACCAGAACCCCTGGTGGTATTATGCGCCCGTTTTTGCTGTTGGTTTCTTTCCCTGGTGGTTAGTCGCTTGTTTGAATGGACGAGCGCTCTGGTCAAATATTTCCAAGCCTGTGCTTTCATCCGACCGTCGCGCCCTCAGCCTCTTCTCCGCCGTCTGGGTCGTCATTGTCGTGGCCTTGTTTTCGGCGATGAAAGCCAAATTGGCGACATACATACTCCCTGCTGCGCCCGGTCTGGCAATACTCGGCGGATTGACTCTCGATTACTGGTGGCGCAGCAAGAAAGGCAAATCAATCATCGCCTTCGCTCTTCCCTTTGTGATCGCCGTGCCGGCTGCTTTGCTTTTCGCTCGTCCAGCTCTTGAACGTCTCCTCACCCTGCCTCCTGAAACGCTGTGGATTATCGGTTCGGCGCTTGCTTTTGTTTTCCTTTTGAGTTTGGCTGCCGGCATATTCGCGCTTTTGAACAAACCGAGAAAAGCTGTGATCTCGATGGTCGCCGCAACCCTGGCAGCGTGCGCTGCGTTCGTTCCGTCCGGGTTGTTTGCCGACTATTGGTTTAGCCATAAGCCGCTCAAGGAATTAGTGGAACGGGCACAGTCTGACGGCGCCGCCATCGCGCTTTATTTGCGCGATTCTCCGGCGGCATGCTTCTATCGGCGGGGCAAGGTCAATGAATTGTACACGCTCCTCGATCTCAAACTTTACGCGCAGGACCAAAGCCGTCCCAAGTCCCTGCTTGTT
>DATNRC010000236.1:0-3945 GCA_036703705.1 Candidatus Obscuribacterales bacterium | reverse complement strand
CTCGCAAACAACAACCAGCGTGCGTGGAAGCTTGTTGAAGAAATAAACACGGAGGACCAAAACAACCTGGAGTCACGCTTACCTCTCACCCCGACGGAAAAAATGCAAAGACACTTTGCGACACTACTATTGCTATCAGCTCTCACCCTTGCCGGCTGTGCACGGCAGGAGATGGCTTCTAACAGGCAAGAGCAGTCTTCGGAAAGCACCTCGAGCCACGGCATACTTGCCTCCTTGAGACCGAAGGCTGATCCTTCCATGGTGGAGCGCATCAGGCAAGAAGAGCAGCAGGCCCGGCAAGCAGCCCTGGAGGCGCAAAACGAGCAAATGCAGCAGCAAGAGCAGCCGAGCGATTCGTCGCTTCTGGGTGGTCGTGTCTTGCCGAAAGTGTCGGTCGAGCCCATCGCTCCGCCTGCCGAAGAGGTCGGCGAGAGCGCTGGAGCGCTCGTCACTCCCGCCTCTTCGAAGGACTCCGGAACGTTCTCTAACGCTCCCGTTGAGACGCCGACGACAACGCCCGCTGTCGCCAGCTACGGCAACTACTCGAGCCCGTCACCGGCGCCGGGCGCCCTCGGCGGCGGACTGGTGCCGCCTCCGCCTGCCATAACGATGAGCACCACGGCTCAAACTTACCAGGGAACACCACCGGTTGAGGTGGCGCAAAATCCCTATCCAAATCCGTACGCCAATCCATATGCCAATCCATACGCCAACCCCTATCTGAATCCATACGGAGTGCCCTACCAGCCGATGGCGCCCCCGGAAATGCAGCAGCCGCAACGACCGGCGGGGCTGTTTGGCAGCGGCAAAGGTCAGAAGGTGAGCGACTCCGATGAGGAGGACGAGAAGGCTAAAGAAAGAGCAAAGAAAGCAGCCAGCTTCGTTCCTATCACGCCAACCGGCATGGAGTCCCGGTCTCCATATAAGCAGCGCGACGATCTGAAAGTGCTGTGGAAGGGCGCCGTATCCTCCTCTTCGCTGGGAGCCTGGGCCGCCCGCGATCCTAAGATTCAAGAGTCCATCAACCGCATCGATGTGAGCTTGCCCGCGGAGTCTACCAAGGGCAGCTTCAGCGTCGGTCAGCGCCAGATAGACAACATCTTCAAACCGGTGGCAGTCGATCGGCGGATTTATCCAACCGTAAGAAAGATGCAGGGCGATCTTGTCCAGGCCTATTACCGTTATCTTTATTCTTACAACCGCTTTGCTCTTGCTCAGCAAACCGTCTCCGCCCGCAAGCAAGAGGTGGAAGTGGCAGCCTCGCAAGCCGAGCAACAGAGAGCCGCTGCCGACCTGGCTCATGCTCAGAATGAAGCGGAATCTGCCAAAGAAGATATGAGGGCAGCGCAATACGAGCTCTCCGCAGCTGCCGGACCCGCTGCGGCGCGCGCCGTCATTCAAAAGGTCTCCGGCATCTCGCCCAGCATGGAATCACTTGCCCAGGCACAAGAAAGCGCCCCCGCTCCGCAGCAAAGCACTTTTTCATCGGTTATGAGCTCGGTCGGCTCGTTCTTCGGCATGAAAGGCAAAGCTGCTCCTCCTGCCAAGGCAGTGGGGGAGGAGCCGGACAAAGAACAGGCTAAGGTGGCCAAAGCCAAGCCAGAGAAGAAAGAAAAAGAAAAGAAGACAAGCAAGAAGGAAAAAGGAAAGCCGGAGCCTCTTCAAGCGGGCGATTTGCAGCCGGCGCCGCAGACGGCAAAAGCTTCTCCTGCGGAGGAATCTGCTCCCGCACAGGCCAAGGAGTCCGGTGAAATCAGCTTTGAATTGAAAGGCAAGACCATAAGCGCGCGCAAGAGCGTGTTGAACGTTGCCATTCGCAACTCGGGCGCCGCTGCTTTCAGTTTCGATCCTGATGCCATTAGCATCTCCGAAGGCTCTCAGAAAATCAGTGAAGCCGCTTTGAGAGCGGAATTCGATTCTACTCAAGTGGCACCAAATCAGGAAGTTCGAGGCACCATCACCATCTTCGGGCGTCCCTGGAATGACCGGCTTACAGTCTCTTTGTCGGATGGAGGCCGCAACATCCATTTGAAACGCTAGTTGTTTTGAGTCTTTTGTCCCACCCACTTCTTCCCTTACTAACAAGCCTAAGCTCAGGTAAAGTCGAATGAAAAAGATGCACCAAGCGCGAATCGAGTTAAGCGATCAGGCAAGACGCGTTGCGATTGCAGTGTTAATCCTGCTCTCAATGGCGCTCACCCAAGCGCCGGCGAATGCTCAGGCAAATTCCAATCAGTTTTTCACCAATGCCAACGGCACCATGGATGGTTCCAACGACCAGACGGCAAAAGACATTCTCGATCGCTACAATTTGCGTTTTCCCTGGAACGCCATCAACAAGCGCTTCGACAAACTGAAGAAGATTGACGATCCGGAGCCTTCTGAGCAACAGCGCAAAGATACGAGGCTGCCGGAGAAAAGAGAAGAGTTTCCTACGGACGGTCGCTCGGCTAAGAAAGACGAGAGCAAATCCAATACGTTGGAGTCGGAAGAATCGCAATCACCGAAGCGAGTGCTGGCTTACGACTCTTGCTTTGTCATGTGCGGCATGCCCACAGGCTGGTTCCTTCAGGATGCAGAAGCCTGGAAGTTTCCCAAGGGCACGATGAACCAGTACATCTGCTACTACCAGCCGAAGATGATCGCCATGGACAAAGTCCTGACCAAGCGCGACGAAGCCATCTTCGAAAAGGCGACCGGCTTCGAGCCGCCCGGCATCGCCCGTTTGACCACTTATGGTCTGCCCATGTCGGACACGCAATTCCAGCTGATCGACAGAGAAAACAAACAACGCTTTCTTGAATTGCTGTGGGATCCCGAGCGCTTCCTCTGGGCATTCACCGGCACCACGCAGATTGCCGCCATGTCGGCCGGCAACAGCCTTGCCGGCAACGCCGAAAGCGCTTTCGACAACGCTTCGCTCGGTGTGGCCAATGGTTATACCGGCAGCGGCGCTTTGATCAACATCGCCAACGAGGCTTCCGGCACCGGACCCAACCTGGGCGCATACTACAGGCGTGTCTCCGATGCCGTCAAGCAAGTGCAGATTATGTACCACCAGGTATACGTGCCTCTGGCAATTCTATTCCTATTGCCGGGCGCCGTAGCCACGCAAGCAAAGTCAATTGTCGCGCAAGGATTCAGCTTGAAGTCACCGGAAACGCAAAGCCCGTTTGACGGCATTTTGCGTTCGATGGTGGCGGTATTTCTCATTCCTTCCACGCAGCTCATCGTCAGCTACGCAATCGACGTCGGCAATTCAATGGCTTACAGCGTCTACGATCCATGGGTCAATTTGGACAAGATCAAAAACTGGACGCACAACCTTTCCTACAACCCGCCTGTAAACAACGTCGACAACGCCATCTTGCCGCCGGAGTCTCCGCAGCAGCAGCAATCCTTCTGGCAGAGGCTGTTTAGCGATCCACTGGGCACAATCATCGGTTTGCTGCTTGATTTGTTTGGATTCGGCGAGGGTCTCGGCGGCAACACGCCGGAAACCAAGACCACGCACGAGCACATGTCAGCACTTTCATCCATCTTGGAAGGCATCTTCAACATGATGATGTTGGGCATGTCGTATTGCTTGATTACGCTCACCGCATTTCAAGTTGTTTTCATGTGCTATCTGTTTTTGCTCGGGCCTCTGGCAGCGGCATTCTATGCCTGGCCTGATTTGCAAAACCAGAACTCGAGCCAGAACCTCTTCCGGGGCGTGTTCGGCAACTGGGTGAAAGCCGTCATCACGCTTGCCTTGTGGCGCTTCTACTGGATGGTGATTCTGGCCATCATGACGCAGCGCCTCATTTACTTGAGCCAGTCTTCCATCAAGAGCAATCTGCAATGGGAAGTGGCGGTATTCACCTGCCTCCTCGGTCTCATGCTTTACGTGCCCTTCAATCCGTTCGACTTCGATCCGGCCAAAGCTTATGAAGCCGTGCAGAA
>DATNRC010000235.1:0-4587 GCA_036703705.1 Candidatus Obscuribacterales bacterium | reverse complement strand
CTTCTTACGCTCTTTAAGAAATGCGCGAAGGAACGTTCTGGCTCCGGGGTGCGGTCGCTCAGGGGACAGGCAATCTGTTTGGGGTATTCTCAGTCTAGCTCTCATGTTTTGCAGATTTGTTGCAGCCGTCATCCGCGCCAGTGGTGGCGCATAGTTTTCAAATGACAAGACGCCATCGCCCGATGATGGATTATCATTAGAAGACGCCGGCCGATGGACAAATACACACCGAGGCCGCCAGGTGAAATCTTGCTTGATCGATTCCTGAAATCTCTAGGCTTGTGTCACAGTGCTTCCGCCAGGCATCTTGGTTGGCCTCAACCAAAAGTCAATGACTTTGTTACGGGCAAGCGCGGCATCACTCCGGAAACGGCCATGGTGTTGGCTGATGCTTTCGGCACAACTTTCAATTCTTAATGAATGCCAATTGGCAGGTATCATTAGGTAATTACAGAGGTCAACCTGAGTCCTCTGAATTTTAAGACGGACACAACAAGCTACTGCCAACATGACCCTTCTTCTTAATTTGGAATACAGCCCGAGTCTACCGCCGTTTAGAAGGCTTGCTGACGCGTTGCGCACCGCCATTCTTGATGGACGGCTCACGCCGGGACAACCGATCCCTTCTGTCCGTTCGCTCTCCGCAACGTTAAAAGTCTCGCGCAGTACCGTGTTAAGGGCAATAGATGACTTGAAACAGCAAGGCTATCTGGAAACCAGCAAGGGCAGTAGCACCAGAGTTTGCAAGGAGCTGCCGCCAGGTTATGCCGCAGATCGCGTCCAACAACATGATCTCCCCAGGGTTGTCCGAAGGTTTGGTCGAGAGGTAAGGCTCTCTGCATACGGCAATCGGCTCATGGAGCGCGAAGCCGCCCATGTTGATTGGCAAAAGATAGATTTCGGGGGTGCTCCTTCCAGCCTGGCACCCCTGAAGCTCTGGAGGCGACTTATGGCAAGACAGTGGTCCGACCTGGAGAAGCTTGAGCTGGCTGGTTACACCACCGATCCATTTGGCTATCGTCCGCTGAGAGAAGCGCTCGCAAGGTATCTCAACCGAGCTCGTAATGTGCAGTGCACCGCCCAGCGTGTTGCTGTATTCGGCACGAAGCGGTTGCGGTTAGATGCCATCGCTCGCGTCTTGCTGAACCCGGGTGATGCTATTGCCTTTGAAGAACCAGGTTACCCGGAAGCAGCCGCGCTTTTCTCTGCCCTCGGTGCCAACCTACTGCCTGTGCGTGTCGACAAAGACGGTATGGTTGTTGAACGGTTGATTCAGGAATTCGACAAAGACCAGGCAATAAAGCTGGTGTACGTTACCCCATCTCACCAGGACCCAACTGGAGCCACCCTGTCACTTGATCGCAGGTACCGCTTGCTTGACTGGGCCAGGGAGAATCGCGTCTTCATCATTGAAGATGATTACGATCATGAGTACCTGTACGGTGCCAAACGACTACCCTCTCTTCAGGGTCTCGATGCCGGCGATAGAGTCATATACCTGTCTTCGCTCTGGAAGATTCTCTTTCCTGCCGTCAAGTTCGGCTTCATGGTGGTGCCGCACTGCCTTGAAGCCGCGATCCAGCAGTCAAAGTATCACCTGGAACGGTCAATGCCCGTCGCGGAACAGATGGCACTTGCAGATTTTATTGATGAAGGGCACCTGGAAAGATACATTCGTAAATCACAGTCAATACTGGCAGTCCGGCGGCGCGCCTTGCTTTATGCTCTCAGCAAGCACTTGCGCGATCGCGTCATAATTTACGGGACCGGTGCCGGCACTCACATACTAGTACGTCTCAAGACGGGCCTCGACGATCGGCAGGTCGAAGAGTGTGCCGAGCAGGCGAATTTATCCTTATTGAGCACACGCCCGTTTTATCGCGGTCGCTCACCCGGCGACGAATTCATGATTTCCTTTGCCAATGTCTTTGAAGACACGGTCACGAATTCAGTTGAGACGTTTGGAGCGCTTGTCAATCAACAGGAAATGGTCCTACATTCGGAGCCTGGCGCGTGAGTATAGACCTTCAGCTCGATCATAACAGTGCGGTGCTGCCGCATCGGCAAATATCAGATGCGATACGGCAGGCTATTATTGAAGGCAAGCTTTCAGCTTCAGAGGTTCTGCCGCCAGTGCGCACTCTTGCCCAGCGGCTTGGTGTTTCGCGCGCTACGGTGTTGCGCAGCTACGGAGATCTTGTAAGCCAGGGCTATCTCGATGCCGCACCTGGACGAGGCACGCTGGTTGCCGTTCGCTCCTTTGGTCCAATTCTCCCGGCCAGCCCGGAACAGGCTCACAATTGCCAGGATCTTATGCTGTCGCCCTATGGACAACGTTTAATACAGGGTGAGGGACCATTGGAATCCGAGAGCGGCCTTGCAGTAGTAGGAAGACCTCCTATTGGGCTTGTGCCCATTAACCTCTGGAAAGATCTAATCTGCAAACATCTGTCCCACCGCTCAGACCGCCGGTTTGCAACCGATCGCGACGAATTTGGATTGAAGCCCTTGCGAGAGGCATATTGTGCATATGTGAGGCGGGCTCGCGCCGTCAATTGCGCAGCCGAAAATGTAGTAGTTTTCTCGTCACGAGAATTGCGCTTGAATTTGCTGTGTCGCCTCTTGCTTGAGGAAGGCGACATCGTTGCCGTAGAAAACCCGGGACTGCCACGAATCAGGCAACGGCTCTGGACAGAAGGTGCCAATGTAGTGCCTGTGCGTACTGATTTTCAGGGACTGGACGTCGACCAACTCAAGACGCTTCCCTCGTGCAAATTAGTCTATGTGACGCCTTCGCATAACGAACCTACCGGTGCGGTGATGTCTCCGAATCGACGACGCAAGTTGCTTGATTGGGCGGCTGACACCGGTGCCTTCATCATTGAGGACGACTGTGACAGTGAATTTCGCTACGACGGCCGCCCGTTGCCGTCCCTTCAGGCACTGGACACGAAAGGCTCCGTCATTCACATATCAGACTGCTGGAAAATACTGGCGCCTGTGCTCAAATTGGGATTTATGGTCGTGCCTGATTGTCTGATTGAACCTGTCAGACGTGCCAAGGCGCAGCTGGAGCAAGAATTGCCGGCAATCGATCAGCTTGCTCTCACCGATTTTATAAACAACGGCCATTACGAAAAGAGCATACGAAGGCTCAGAAGTATCTACGCATCGCGCAGAAAGACAACGGTAGATGCCTTGAAGCGCAGCTTCGGCAACTCCATCCTGATAGCTCCTGAAAGTGCCGGACTAAACATAACGGTACGCTTTCGCAGTACCATGCCCGATCGGGAAATCGTTCAGCTGCCTGCATCCAGAAACCTTCTTATGATTGCTTCTCAACCATACTATGCAGCTAATCCAGTGAGAGGAGAGTTTGTTATTCCCTTTGCGCAGCTGGAAGAACAGGAAATTGCTGAAGGAATCAAAATGCTGTCGGCAGAGCTTTTGCCGTCAGCGCTGGAATGATCTCAACTTGCTTTTGCCTGACGTAATCTACTCAGGTAATTGATCGCCCTTTGCTTTTTTACCCGAAAGGGGTGTGAAAGTGGCCCGAAATGATCAGCTGTGAGCGGCGTATATTCGGCGGCATGGCAAAGCGCCGAAATTGCACAATTTCAAGCTGGACCGCCAATGCAAGTGCTTGACCATATCACGCAAAAACGAAAAACAATGTTGTGCCAGCAGGCATTAATCGCTAGGCTCAAGACCGTGACTGTCCTTCCACCGCTCAGGAGGAGTTAACGCGCAACACCGCACCTGTTGGTAAGCAAGCTTGACGGCAGAAATCAGCTCCTTTTATGGAGATGGTTATATTTACACTCACGATTATCCTCGGTTAAACGCATTACGCGTTGAACTCGCTTTGGACCGCTCGCCTTTTCTGGGTCCAAACGAAAATTTTGACAACCCTCACCTCTTGCTCAGTGCTCATAATCGAGTGCTCGCTCAGGTTTGTTAGATTCGGCCACTTTAAGTTGCTGTCGGTTGGCCGCTGCCCCTTTGCACGGTTTGTAATGCGACCGGCCGCAACTGGTGTGTTTGCAGCAGCCATTATGTCGCCCGCCTCGGCGAACAGCGCTTAATACCGTCAAGACCCTGTTCGCTTAGCTTGCCACGTGCGGCCAATTTCATCGGATTGGACCGCCCGCGCACCTCGTGAGCGAACTTCCAATTCTGACGAATACGAAGGCAGGCAGGCGGGACGCCCTGTCCTGGCTGGAGGACTTGCTTCCGGATGTCGTTGCGGCATCCGGTGAAAGAGAAAGGGATAACCATGCGTTCCTATCTTCAACATGTGGTGGAGGCTCTGAGGAATCTCCTCCCGAAATTCAACATCAACATGACGTGGTTCCTCTATGGTGGTGTCGGACTGATGCTTATGGGAGTGTATCTCTTTTGGATCGGCTCATCAGAGCCGCCCAGCAACTACGACATCTTCCGCTTTCACGACCGAGCGCCATTTGCCGACATCGAGGAGATTGTCAAAAATACCCCGCGCGACGTCACCGGGTTAACCTTCGTGAAGGTGCCCGGGCAGGACACTCCTGTACGCGTCATCATGGACGGCAACGACACAAAGACTGT
>DATNRC010000234.1:0-2427 GCA_036703705.1 Candidatus Obscuribacterales bacterium | reverse complement strand
ATATGCGACACGAGCCGCTGTTTCCACTTCGGCAGCAGGGTAACCGGTTCCGAAAGATGGATGGTCATGTTCCAATACCTCACCCATACAAGCTTTGATGGCAATTGCTTTCGCCGGCTGAAGCAATATCCTCTTGCTCCCCTTGTGCGGCAAGGACACACAGCATTAGAGAGGGCGGTCCTCAGCGGGCATCCTCTTTGAACGCTTGCAATCGCGCCCTCGAGTGTGCGGAGATTCACAGATGGTTAGACCTCTCATTCATGTCGGCTATCAAAAGACGGGAACAACGTGGCTGCAAAAGCAGTTTTTTCCAAATTCGGAATTTGGGTGGGGCGCATTCTCGCGTCGAGAAATCGAAGAGGCGTTCGTGCTCCCAAATGCCCTCGATTTTGATGCGCTTGAGGTGAGAAAGAGATATTTTCCTGAGATTTGCCGATTAGAGGCGCAAGAGCGCGTTGCCGTATTGAGCTGCGAGCGGCTCTGCGGGCAGCCGGACAGCGGCGGGCACGACAGCAAAGAAATGGCGGACAGGCTCTACTCGGTATTTCCCGAGGCCAGGATTCTCATTGTCGTTCGCGAGCAAATAGCGATGATTGCCGCCGCATACAAACAGTACGTTAGGACAGGCGGCGGCTGTTCGCTCGAAAGGTATCTCATGCCGCCGGAGCGTGGAAGAAACAGGGTTCTCGGCTTCGATTTCGCTCACTTCCAGTATCACCGGCTGGTCAGCTATTACCAATCTAAATTTGGCAAGGATAGTGTTCTTGTTCTGCCTTATGAGCTATTTGTCAGGCAGCCGGCGGAGTTTGCTTCGCGCATTCTGGCGTTTGCCGACCTGATTGGACATGACACAAGCGACCTGCCCTTTCGCAAGAAGAGCAATGAGTCATTATCTGCAGTGGCATTAAGCGTAAAGAGACGGCTTAACTGTTTTCTTCTCGAAGATCGCGCCGTTCCTAATGCGCCTTTTGCCCATCGGACCAACAAAGACCGTTTGGAAAAGGCGGCAGAATCCCTCGATCGCATCCTTCCCGCATCAGTCAAGCAGACTTTTGAAGCCAGCCTGCACGATAAGGTGAAAGGAATTGTCGGCAGCCGTTATAGAAAGAGCAATCAGACACTTTGCTCGCTTACTGGTTTGCCCCTGAGCAGCTTCGGCTACGACCTGGGCGAGGCGCAATTAGAGCTGGCGGTAAAGGCTCAGTGAAGAGCCATCAGGGAGCGGCTTCCTGCCCTTGAACTCGAATTTCGCGCTGTGCGTGACGAAATCAATCAATTTGGCTTCCGCTTCCGCGGACTGTTTGTCCTTGAATATATTGCCTCTGCGCCCGCTTTTGATTACGTACCATTTGTAGTAGAGCGCGCTTTCTTCGGAAAACGTCATGGTGTCCCCGGCCATCGTCCACACCCGAGATGTCGTCGGGCGCATGCATTTGCCCATTTCCCGTGCATAGAACTCATAGGTATGGGCGTTGACGGCGGAAGAATTAGCGAGGATGTTTACCCAGACAGGAATATTGCGGTCGTATTTGTCGACTTGCTCAATCACCCAGCGGTGCCCCCAGTCTTTAAAAGGCTCCGGATTATCATACGCATTGCCGCCGGACGATCTGTAGCCTCTAAGGCTGACACCGCTTTGTTGAGTAAGATTGGCCAGCCATTGCGGGCTAGCGATCGGATACTGACCAAAATTGAAAGAGACAAATTGCAGAAGCGCAAAGCTGGGCAGCGCAATGGCTGTAAGGCGCGCCGGCAGGTGTTTCTTCTGCCAGAGTGCTGCCACCAGGCAGCCGCTGGCAATTGCCGGAGCAACAAGTCCGGCGGTCAAATATCTGTCCAATGGCGCCGTGT
This sequence comes from Candidatus Obscuribacterales bacterium, assembly GCA_036703705.1. Lineage (GTDB taxonomy): Bacteria > Cyanobacteriota > Vampirovibrionia > Obscuribacterales > Obscuribacteraceae > DATNRC01. Next base: position 576 of record DATNRC010000234.1, on the reverse strand, counting down.
ATGAGATGGTGGAGATGATAATGATGCCGCCTATTGATGACATGAGAGCCGGCGTTATCACTTTGAGGTATCGCCTGCCCATGAAAGCGAGGGAAAACAAAAATAACGCCAGCAAGACGGGGGACATGACGTGTGGAACGCCCTGCAAATAGTATGTGAGATTGCTTGCAAATGATTGCTCACCCATATGGGCGATGTTGTAACCACCCATCTCCTTCAAGGCTTTGGAGTTGTAAACCAGCCAGGGTGCGAAAAGCGCGATGCCGATACCACCGGCGGTGCAAAGCATTCTCGTAGTCTTGAAGCCGTTGCGCTCCTCAAGATCTTTCTTGAGATGGACAATCAAGTAATAAGACGCCGGCCCGAGTAAGAATGCCGCCCCTATTTGCTTGCTTAAAAATGCCAGTCCAAGCGCCGCTCCAAGCATCGCTGTCTTTGTCCATGACGGGCTGCTCTGCCAAAAGACGAGAGCGAAAAGGGCGACGCTCACCATGGCGGCCAGCGGGTAGTCGAGCAAATAAGAGTGGCTGAGCTGATTGAGCGCAGGATAAGTGTTGATGGTGATGGCAGCGGCAA
>DATNRC010000233.1:0-12875 GCA_036703705.1 Candidatus Obscuribacterales bacterium | reverse complement strand
GCCCAGCCAACGGTTCCGCCTCGACCGGGCATAGCCAGCAACAGGCTATGCCCCGCCGAGGCGGCTGGAGAGAGTGAGCCACCAACCCATACTTTTCTCGCCGGGAATCGGGGGATGAGTTTTTCAACAACCTGCTAGTTCTTGCGCCTGCCTTCATCAAACGCAATCGTGTCTTCGATGTCTTTCTTCAAGTCGTAAAACGCTTCTTGTAAGTGCGTTTCCAATTGCTGGGCAGTCTCGCGCGCCCGTATCATTTTGAGCTGAGCCCGTTCGAGAAATCTGCTGTCCGGCTTGCCCCGTGATTTGGCGAATGTGCGATCCACAGCTTCCGCTTGCTTAATCGCTTTGTCTATGTCTTCCATCATCTGCCGTGTTTGGTTGAGCGAGTGCAAGAGGTAATAGCCGCTCGATCCCACACCCTTTTTGAGGTTGAGCACCATTGTTTGTTCGCGATCAAATTTCTCGGAGGTAAAAGCCTCGAATGGATCGTTGCTGGGCTGCTTCTTCGCATCGCTTGTGGGTACAAGCATGAGCGAGACAGCCAGAAGAGTACCGAAGAAGATAATCCGCGCCCCGTTGCGCAAGCACGATTCATTTTTCATAGGTGACACCTGTACGTTTTTACTTCGCCCAAAAGTGTACAAGAAAAGAAGGCGGAGCGAAGCACGTCATCGCCTTCACGGCCACATTCGGAAAAAGATTTGATAAATTTATTGGTTCTATGATCGCGCGACATGCCTCACCAATCGCAACAAAACTGGCGGTTTTCCCGCTTGCCGTGGCTGTGGTCGTGCTGGCGCCGTGCACAATCCCCACCCTTGCGCAGCCAGTGAAAACCCAGGCGGAAGGGCAGAACCGCTATCCCGAAACGCACGTCGAGACGGGATTTGAGCTTCTCAGCCCCAATGTAACGGGTGCCGGGCTTCCCGATGTTTCGAGCGACCTCACCGAGGCGGGCATCGTCAATCTTCTCTCCTATGGTAATGAGCTCTTCAACGAAGGCTATTTGAAGGAGGCGAGCGATCAGTTCAAAGAAGTCCTGAAAAGAGATCCCGCCAACGTGACGGCGGCAAACAACCTTGCTGTCTGCGAGAGGCGGCAGGGCGAAATCGAAAAGGCGATTGCGCGTTTGAAACAGGCGATTGAGATCGAGCCTTTGAAAGCTCATCTTCACAACAACATCGCTGCTGCATATCTGGCGCGCGGAGATTCGGACGAGGCGCTGAAGGCGGTCTATGAGGCTTTGCGTCTCAAACCTGACTATACGGAGGCTCATGTCAATCTCGGGCATCTCTTGAGCTTGCGGCGGGATTTCGCCCAGGCTGTGGTTGAATACCAGGAAGCGCTCAGGTTGAAGCCGGAAGATCCAATCATTCACCGTGATCTGGGCGATGCTCTGGAGGCGATCGGGCGCTCGGACGAGGCCCTTGCCGAATACAGAGCCTGCAATCGCTATGGGGACGATTCGAGCACGCTTAAGCTCCGCATGGCGCTTTCCATGCGCGAAGCAGGCAGATGCTCGGATGCAAAGCTCTTGCTGGAGGAAATGCTCAAGCAAGAGCCCGAAAACACCGAAGCTCTCAATCAATTGGGCCTGGTGCTTCTCAAAATGGGCCGCGTCAAGGAGGCGGAAAACGCTCTGCAAAGGGCACTGGAGCTCGATCCTAAATTTCCGCAGGCAAGAAACAATCTCGGTCTTGTTTTGTACCAACAAAAGAGATTCAACGAATCGTGCATGGTGTGGCGGCAGGCTCTGGCTTTGAAGCCGGACTATGCCGAGGCTTATTACAATCTCGGCACCGCCTTGTATAGAACGGGCAAGTGCGCCGAGGCCGAAGAAGCGTTCAATCAGTGCTTGCGCTTCAATCCGCACGATGCGTATGCACACAACAATTTGGGTCTGGCTCTCATTCGGCAGAAAAAAAACGAAGACGCCATCGAGCACTGGCGCAAAGCTATAGAGCTTAACCCTCGCCTGGCTTCAGCTTATGTAAACATGGGAAAAGCTTTGCATCTGGGCGAAAGCATGGCGGATGAGCAGGGGAATCGCATAAACAATCCGGCGGCGAGCAATTAAATCACCTTCATCAAAGTGCTTGTGACAAGCGCTCAATGTGATTCTCAAGCAGTTGAGTTATTATTTTTGGCCGCGCCAAGAGTATAAATTCATCGGCGCAGCGGACAGGAGCGCAATCTGAAGGAGCGAAATCTTCAATGGATGGCTCGGAAACTTTCAATCTTCAGGCGACGTTGGATGCGATCGGGCAGGCGCTGGCAGCAATCATTTGCCACGTTGTATTTGATGCCGGCATACACGGTTTGGTGATGGCTTCCTGCGTCGGACTAATTGGCTTCGTTTTGCACAAACGAGGCGTCCGTTATGGCAAGCCTTTGATGAACGTTTTCCGCCGTCTTTCCATTTTTTGCGGAATTATCATGATCCCCGGTTTCGCGGCGCTGGTTACCACGGGGAAACTGCCGCCGGTTGGCGTCTACAATGTTAACTCTGCGGGATTCATCTGCTTCTGGAGCTTGATTTGCCTGCATATCTCTGCAGAGGAGATGAACCACTTCTTCTTTCGTAATGAAGAGGAAACGATTGAGGAGCCGGCCTCTGTCGAAATTTCCGAGACTGGTGCTGCAAAAGACGAGCGCGAAGTTGTGAAAGTGTAAAGGCCGCCGGAACCGCGGTTGAGCATACTGGGAAGCACCCTCCTAATTTGTTGGATATACTGGTTGATTAGAAGTCAGTAGTTAGGGTGTGTAACCATGTTAAAGAAACTAGCCTTGGTGGCAGCGGTGGCTGCGTGGGCATTGTCTCTCAATGCAGCCGAAGCACAAAACCGTTTCGGCGCGACATTCGCCCCCGCACCAAGTCGGGCTCAGGCGCCTGCCTATCCTGTGTTGCCGGGCCAAGTAGCGCCTGGTGCGGTTAATCCTTACTACTACCCCTACCGCTACCCGTATACGTATGCCAATCCCGGTTTGGTTCCATATGGAGCCGGATATCCGGTGATTGGCATGCCGCAACCGATTGGTGGCGGTTATTTCGGTATCAATATTGGTGGCGCTAGACTTAACTTTTGGCAGGCCCCGTCGGGATATTATTATCCCTGGCTGCCGCGGCCTTATGGCTTGACGTACTCTGCTCCCATCATCATCTACCAACAGGGTCAGAGCACGCCCGCACAGCCGCCGTTGAGCACTGTATTTAGTGACATGATCAAATTCCTTGACGAATCCAAGGAAAAGAACAAAGTTGCAGAAGCTGACTACAATCACTTGCGTTTGCGCGCAACCGATTTGCAAAGAAAAGAAGCCTCGCTTTCACTCAGTGGCGGCGGCACGCTCGATGAGCAAAATGAGGCTCAATTGCGAAAGGATGCCGATCAGCTGGGCAAGGAGATTTCCTATCGCGTAAAGCAGTGACGCCGACAGCGCGCAACAACTGATTGATGTCGCTGCTTGCTGTGGAAGCTGCTGCGAGGCCGGTTGCTGTACACCGGTCTAAAACAACCCTGGTGCGGATCGATAGAAGTCTAGCCAGCTGTCGGGTCGGGCGACGGGCGTGGAGTGTCCGCCGGCGACTGTGCTGTTTCTGGCGCCAGATCTGTGCTCTCCGCTGAAGCCCCCGCGGCGGTCTGCAGTTTCGCCGCCCGCAGGAGGCAGATCCAGGAGACCAAATACAATCCAACGGCAATCAACAGCAAGTTTTTGATCCCAAGATAATTCGAGAAGTATTCCAACAATGCGCCTAAAACTGTTCCCAGTAGATTGAGTGCAAGAGCGCGGCGTGGATTTGCGCTTTCAGAGAAAGACGATGCGAATATCATTCCGGCAGCAAACATGGGGAGGCTTATAACGAGCGGAACAACCAGCGTTGCTGCGCTGAAGGCACCACCGCCATGCGCGATGACTTGATTAATGGGGAAGAAATAGCTGACGATGAGCGTTGCCATCAAGAAGATGTAGAGCGCGTTCTTATTCTTCCTTATCGCTTCGCCGCCGATTCCCACGACGAAGTTGGCAAACAAAATCATGACCAGGATAGCGTTGATTACTACAGCCGAGGTGAGCCAGCTAGAGCCATAAATGAGCGACAGGCGGGAAATTGATTGCAGCTCCAGAAGCAGAAATGCTGCGCCCATGAAAAACAGCTGCCAGTTGCGCGGATCCTTTTCACTAAAGAGAACGCGACGCGATGCGAACAAACTGAGCGCAATCACTTCAAGAACGACAAGAAGATAGAAGACATCCACTGTATGCGTCACGACGTAAATGAATGGCCAGTCGTCAGTGAGCACCTTGTCGCTCTTGGGCGTATAGGCGGCGACTTTCTCGAAGGCATGCTCGTAGGCGGGCGGAATAGTCAAATTATTGATGTTGCCGTCACGCCCGGCAATGAAAAAGGTGTTGGCAACGTACCATGACGCGTGTTTGTCGTTGATGACGACCGGCGAATATCCGCAAGCTTCTTTCAGCGTGTTGTACAGCCGGTCGCGGAACCAATCTTTTGTTGTGCAAAAAGAAATGACCATGAGACCGTCGGGCTTAAGGAGCCGCAGTGCCGATTTCATGCTTTCGCGCGTGTACACATAATTGTCCAGGCGGACGGAACCAGTGCCGACTGTTGCCACCGAGTCCAAATGGGAAAAGACGATAAGATCATATTTTTTCTGACAGTGGTTGAAGTAGTGGCGCGCATCATCGCAAATAAGCGTCACTCGCGAGTCCTGATAAGGCTGACCGGGGTTGGATTCCTTGCCGATTCGCATAATGACCGGGTCAATGTCCACAGCATCTACGTGCCGCGCACCGTGCTCGAGAGCTTGCTTGACATCAGTACCGCTGCCGGCGCCGACAACAAGTACCTCACCGGGCGGCTGAAATTGGTAAGGCAACACGTATCGCTGTCCGTAAACCATTACGTAATCGGAGAGGGGTTTTGAATTGTATTTGGCGAAGCGTGACGGCGATACGTCGCTGGCTTCCTGGTATTGCAAGCGGTTGGAGAAAATAGTGTTGCCCAAAAGAGCGCTTATGGGTTTGCCGTCGTTGTCATCGACATAATATCTGGGCACGACATCGAGACGTTGATAAGGCGACCAATAGGTGCTCACCTCAACCGGTGGCGCCTGCAATTGCTTTTCCCTTTCTTTGTCTTTAGCATAAAGGACGTTAATATCTGGAAGCACCGGATGTGACAGCGCTGCCAAGGCTACGCACAATGGCACAAGCACCAAACCCCATCGCGCCTTTCCCGTCTCTTTTGAGAGATAAGGAAGAAGCAGCACCAGGGGCAGTATCAGCAACTGCCATGGTGCGAGTCCTTGAAAGCACACCACTGAGAACGTGATGCTGCCGGCAATAGCGCCTGCGACGTTGATTGAATAGGCGGTGAGAGGTTTAATGGCGTTGAAAAGCGCACCCAGTCTAGCTCCAAGAGATGCCATCAGAAGAAATGGGCCGGACAGCAAAACCAGAAGGAGGGGCATGAATACGGCAGTATAAATGGGAAGAATGTCCGTTTGTCCGGGCTTTCCCCAGATGAATCCGCTCAGAGTAGGAAAATGCATCAGATGACCGGCAACATCTCCTGCCATCATGATGAGGGTGAAAAACAGAAGCGCCGCAGGCAGCAGGCGAAACTGCTTTTGGCTGCCCAACGCGCATCCCACGCCCAAGCCGACGAAGCAGGCAACGAGCGGGAAAGTCTTGAATATCGCGAATGCTTGAATATCCGCTGCCATCCAGCGAATGACGAGAAGTTCGAGATACAGTGATATGAAACTGAGGATAAAAAGCTCGACTGCAGGATCTTCCCCCGCCTTCTTGAGACTCTGCATAAGTAGTAGTAACTCCAGGGACGATTGTCGCCCGCCAAAAAAGCGGCAAGCTTCACCATGATAGCAAAAGGCGCGATCCGCCGACAGCGTGAAGACCGCTAAGAGCCATATATTCAGCTTCTCGGCACAACGACCTTCGCTACCACTGGCTATACCCACTAATGACGACTTAAATCATGAGACGAAAGTCGATCTTACTTTGATGTTAACAAAGACGGAGGCTGGTTTTTTAATCCTTCAAGCAAGGTGTTCAAGGCGTGCAAGGCGTTGAAGGCGTGCAAGGCGTTCAAGGCGTTCCATCGTCCGCAACATCTGAAACCGTTTGGCCTACTCACCTTGAATCCTACGAAGGCGTTCCAGCGCCCGCAACAGCTCCCCAGCTTTGTTGCTGCCAGTCTCAACGCTCAAATGGTACAGCTTGGCGGCATCCGCTTGTTTCCTTTCAGATTCAGCCTTGCGTCCAAGGAAGTAGCAAATGTCGGATAATTCCTTGACGCTTGTGGTTATGGAATAAACGGAGCTTTGCCGGTCCATACCGAGGAAGCATTTTCCAAGGATGAAGGCTATTTGCTTATCTTCGACGTCCTTCCTGTAGTGCTCGGAAACATCATGGGCAGCAGCATCAGAAATCTTGAAACCGCCTGTGAAAGCGGCCGCCCTGGACAACCAAACATATTCGGCGCCAATGTCTTCAGGTTGAGATGGTATGAAACCGAACAGTAAGTCGAAACAGTTGTGCTGGTATGCAAAAGTGGCTAAGGGATTCACGAACTGTGGCGGCACCTTATCAGAAATCCACTTCATGGCATAGGCGGCGCCGCGCCAGGCAGCGAGCACGGCGTACGTTTGTACGACGGAATCAAGGTATTGCAACTCCTTTCCGCTAAATGATTGCAACACTACAGAATTCAAAACTTCATAGGACGCTTCAGTTCGCTTGCTTTCTTGGAGCGCGGCGGCAATCTGCCCAAGATCGCCTGCTCCAGAAAATCCCTTCGTTGACAGCGCTCGAGCCCCCTGTACGCAGTCCTCTGTTGAGGAGCCCAAGGCGCGGACGAACGCCGGTGCAACGTAATTCCGCCACTGCGGAGGTGAAAGCTCCCAAGGGTAATCGCGAATTGCTTTTGCAGCAGCATCAAATTCGCGCTTGTTCCATCTACTTTCTGCTTCGGCTGTCACGTGTTGAAGACTTCTTTGGATCGGAAGATTCAATCGTGCGGCGATATCTTCAACGAGTGCTTCTTGCTCGCTTTTGCTGTGCTCCTCCGGCTGACTTTCGGAGTGCTGTTTACTCTCTTCGGTTTTGGGTAGCTGCGCAGTGGCGGCTGAACCTGTTTGCTTGGTGGAACGAGCATGTTGACGAGCCATTGTCAAAAGTCCATCGTGAAGAGAAGGATGACTCAAATCGGTTTTGGGCAGTTGCGCAGTGGCGGCTGATCCTGTTTGCTTGGTGGAACCAGCATGTTGACGAGCCATTGTCACAAGTGAATCGTGAAGAGAAGGATGACTCAAATAAGTGTTTGCTACGTGTGCCGCACAGAAGAGCGAACCCGGACGCGAGTCAAGATGCGCGAAAAAAATGCGCCCTGCGCACAATAGCCTTGGGTCTCCGGGCTTGAACCAGCGTTGCAATTCATTCAGCGTGACGAGTTTTGCCAGGCAACCCCCCGGTCGCTTCGCGCTCAGGTCACCTGCAAGGTACGGCACATTATATTTGCCGTCCCGGGACCTCATGATGTTCACCGCCCACCGTTCGATCTGATCTGTTTCGAAGCATTCACGAGATTTTTGTCGCTCGGCATTTGATGCATGTTCGGAATTAGACTTGCGTTTCGCATTCGATAAGCGCTCAGAATCAGAACCTCGTTCTGAATCTGATGGGTGCTGAGCATTAGAACCTTGTTCTGAACCTGATGGGTGCTGAGCATTAGAACCTTGTTCTGAATCTGATGGGTGCTGAGCATTAGAACCTTGTTCTGAATCTGATGGGTGCTGAGCATTAGAACCTGGTTCTGAATCTGATGGGTGTTCGGAATTAGAGCTGCGACTCGCATGCAATCCGCGCTCGATACTCATTGAAAACTTACTTTTTATGTCCTTCTCAGCGTCGTTTGAGGGGCTGGGTGTCGAAACATAGTCAGCGAGAACAGCCATGAAAAACTCGGAGTATACATTGGACCGATAGAAGCTGCGGACAAGTTCTGCGTCGCACAACTTTCCTTCTTCTGGCAGTGAGACCGAAGCTAATACCGTATTTAGTGCGTCGACCCACGCGGTCATGCTGCTGCCGGCGGGACGGTCTCCGTACAATGTGCGGCCTGCCGCATCGCCATTACGCGTCGCCCGTCTCTTCATCAGTCGTTTCAAATGCAGGAACTGACTTTCGGGAGTCCCCTTCCTCCCTCGGGCAAAACTCTGCAATTCGTCGTCTTGACCGAGCACATACATCCGCAGCGGATCGTCATCAGCAAGAAGCAATGCCAATTGCCTGGCGTCTGTGTGATATCCAGCTTGCTCCGCCAGGCGGCAGGTACTTCGCGCCGCCTCTGCCGTTTTGCGGTTGGATGCAATTGCAGCAATAGCCAGTGCATGACCAAAAACAGGGTCTGCTTCGTGAGTGACATCGAAGGATTGTTCGAGCAGAACGGACAGTCCTGCTGTTGCGACATCCATAACATCATCGTTGATGCCGCATTGTTTTCCTGTCGTCTCTACAAGCGACAGCCCTTCAATGACCTTCGCCGGCTTGAATTCCGCAATGAGGGTTCTGGCTTTGCGAAGCTGATTGGCAGCATTGTCAGTTCGCAAATTGACGCTCTTATCCCGTGCCTCCGTTCGCTCCCGCGCATCCGTTCGTTCGCCTCCTTCCGTTCGTTCGCCTCCTTCCGTTCGTTTCCGCCTATCCGTTGGCTCCCATCCATCCGTTGCATCCCCTCGTTCTTTTCCTTCCAATTGCAAAGCGCGGCGCTTCAGCCGATCGAACATGTGAGCGAAAGAATCAGCGGACTGCAAGCGACCCAGTTCTTGTTCGCCTGAGCGAACGATCCATTCCTTTGAGTCGGACGAAGCGTGCACCACAAGCGGTGGCGCCATGCGCGATCCCCTGTAGAAGCGCTCAATCTCAGCCAAGGCAATGGCAAAACGCCTGTCCGGCGCAATTGCATAAGCACCACCGACAGTCTTTTCGAGGGTGGCCAGGGTCATTTCATCATCATCGCGAAAGAGCGGTTTGAGGACTGCGCGCTCAGACTTGGCGCAGCCGCTGGCGATTGCCGTGCATAAGAGAAGTGTGACGACGAGCGCCAGCATTGATGTGCCTGTTTTGTGGCAGGGAATTTGCTTCCATCCGTTAAACAGCATTGCGCCGACCCGATCTGCTATTTGGCCGCCGTGCCGCTGTATTTCTCTTCAAACCGTTCGCACAGCATGCGCTTCAATTCCTCTTGCACCATATGCAGTGGCTTAGCCGCGTCCAAAACACGCCAGCGCTCTTTGTCTTTGGCCGCCAGCTCCAGATAACCGCTGCGGACTCGATGGTGAAAATCCAGCGCCTCGCGTTCCAGCCGGTCGTGTCCGCCGGGATGCAGCCTGCCCAGCCCTTGACTGCTTTCGATGTCAAAAAGAATGGTCAGCTCCGGCATCAATCCCGACGTAGCCATCTTGTTCAGCTCATTTATGAGTCCCAGATCTATGCCTCGCCCATAGCCCTGATAGGCGATTGTGGAGTCGACATAGCGATCGCACAAAACCAGCAATCCATTTTCAAGAGCGGGCATGATGACTTCGCTGACATGCTGGGCGCGATCAGCTTGATAGAGCAACAGTTCTGCCATTGGTGTCACAGGATTTTCGGGGTTCAGAAGGATGCGGCGGATCTGCTTCCCCAGGGGCGTGCCGCCAGGGTCGCGCGTGACAATGTGCTTCCAGCCGATGCTGTCCAGGTGTTTCGAGAGCAGCTTTAGTTGTGTTGTCTTGCCGGCTCCCTCCGGGCCTTCAAGCGTTACGAACGATCCTTTGTAGCCTTTTGCCATCCTTCCTCACCGGTTAGCTGCGCTGTTTTAGCCTTCACCCGGCGAAAGCATGCGCGCGGTCGAACGTAACGTACAATACCAGCTAGGATTTAAGTTTTGTAGAAGATTGGCTTTAATGGGCGATCTGTCGCCGGCTTCCTATCGTTGTCTAAAGCAACGTTAACGTCAAGGTGGTATGATTAGCCGACTTCGGATTCCAGTTCACAAGCCGTATAGGCGCCTTGAGAGGCGCCAACTATCGCATTTACAGACGTTCGTGGCAGTAATACCTATCAAGAGGTTCAGTTGGCGATGACTCAGACTCTAATCGCACCTAAAGTAAAGGTGGATCGCAAGTGGCAACTCTGGATCGACGGGCAGTTTAAAGACGGTGCCAAGGAAAGGACTTTGATCAATCCTGCAACCGGACAGGCTCTTTGCAAGGTGGGCGAGGCTTCCAAACAGCAAGTCGAAGAAGCAATCAAAGCGGCTCGCAAAGCCTTCGATAAGGGTCCGTGGCCCAGGATGACTGCGCTCGAGCGCGCGCAATTCCTCTTCAAGGTCGCCGACCGGATCGATGAGCTTGCTCCGGAGCTTGCTGAGCTGGAAACATTGAACAGCGGCAAGCCGTTGCGCGAATCACAATATGACATCGCTGATGCCGCGAATTGCTTCCGCTATTACGCTGGTTTGATCACCAAACCCATGGGACAAACGATGGAGGTGCCTGCCCCGTCAGTCACGTCGGTTGTCCGCGAGCCCATTGGCGTCTGCGGTCAAATTATTCCCTGGAACTATCCTTTTTTGATGGCTGCGTGGAAGCTGGCTCCTGCACTTGCAGCCGGCAATACATGTGTACTCAAGCCCAGCGAGCTGACGCCACTCACAGCAATCAGGCTGGCGGAAATTTTTGCTGAACTCGAACTGCCGAATGGTGTCGTCAATATTGTTCTAGGCGATGGTGCGGTTGGTGTGCCAATTGCCGAAAGCGGACTCGTGGACAAGATTGCCTTTACAGGCTCAGTGAAGACCGGCAAGGCAGTTGCGCAGGCTGCCCTCGGCAATTTGAAAAAAGTGACGCTCGAGCTTGGCGGCAAATCGCCGATGGTGGTGTTTGGTGATTTCGACGTCGACACCGCTGTTGATTACGCTTTGTTCGCCATCTATTGCAACGCCGGTCAGGTATGTTCCGCCGGATCGCGCATGATTGTCGACGAAAAGATTCACGACAGTTTCGTCAAGAAGCTCGTAGAGAGGGCGAAGAGAATCAAGGTCGGTCCTGGAATGGATGCCGAGACCGAAATGGGACCGCTGGTGAGCGAAGGTCAGCTCAAGCGAGTGAAAGAGTACGTCGAGGTAGGGCAGCGCGAAGGCGCGAAGCTCGAGACCGGCGGCGACTCACCGAAGGGCGATAAGTATGCTTCGGGCTATTACCTGAATCCGACCGTCTTTTCGAACACGAAACCGGACATGCGCATCGTGCAAGAGGAAATATTCGGACCGGTGGTGGTGGTGCAGAAGTTCAGAACAGAAGAAGAGGCGATCGAGCTTGCCAATGGCACACCGTTCGGCTTAGCCGGTGCGGTGTTCAGCAACGATATCACTCGCGCTCACCGGGTGGTCAAAGCCATCAGAGCTGGTATCACCTGGGTCAATGCCTACCACAATACTTACAACGAGTGTCCGTGGGGCGGCTACAAGCAGAGCGGCTGGGGGCGCGAGCTTGGCACTTTCGGACTTGAGGCTTATACCGAGGTTAAGCAGATCAACATTAACCTCGATCCGCAACCGGTTCGCTGGTTCGAATAGAGCGGAGGCAAGTCCGACTGCCAAGGCTGAGTGTGCGTAGTCTCGCTGCGTGCCTGCGGCTGTTCAGCAGGCACGCAGTTGCAGAGCACACGCCTTGCCGCAAGAGGCGGCTTGTCGCACCCCATTCGGTTTACGAAATCAGTGCCGAAAACAATGGTTTATAAATCCAAACGTTGCATTTGAAGCCACTTGTCAAAAATGACATAAGATTTCGGTTTTTCTATGTCAAAAATGACAAAATTGGCACGATATTCGTGGTATGACGACCAATCCTATGTTAATTTTGACATAACCGCTCCGATTCGACATAACTGGCATTCATCTGTGCCAAGGCATTCATCTGCGCGACGGCATTCATCTGTGCCAAGGCATTCATCTGTGCGACGGCATCATCTGTGCCAAGGCAGTCATCTGCGCGACGGCATCATCTGTGCCAAGGCAGTCATCTGTGCGACGGCATCATCTGTTGGAACCGCCTTATGGTCGTCTAGACAAATAAGTCCATTCGAGTGTCCTTCGAGTGTCCATTGGGTGATTATCACTTGGCATGACGGATGATCATGCTAAAATGGCGCCCTGGAAAGCGAGAAGCTTATGGGTTTGGAGACCATCAAAAGATTTCGCCACCGAGCAACAGGGCAGCGGCTCTTTGCAACAATGCTGGCGCTGAGTTTTGCGCTTGGCAACTCCTGCGTTCCTGTTCAGGCAGCAGCCGAGAGTACCACGGGAGCATCAGCCAGTGCACCGAGCAACGCAGCTGCCAGTTCATCAAGCGAATTGTCTTCCAGCCCAGCGGGCGAATCAGGCAGATCGTCCGCCAGCTCATCGAGCGGACCCTATGCCAGCTCATTGAGCGAATCGTCAGCCGGCTCGTCTGGCACAGCGGGCGAATCGTCGGCGGCCGCGTCTACCTCAGCGGGCGAATCGTCCACCAGCGCGTCAGCCGGCTCGGAAGCTGGAAACGCGCTGCAAGCGCAGCTGACTGTGGACGACGTGCGGATCGAGGGAAATCGGCTCGTTCCCACCGAAGACATCATGGGTGTTGTAAAGACCAGACGTGGTGACAAATTTGATCGCGATCAAGTTCTTGAAGATTTAAAGGCGATCAACGGACTCGGCTATTTCGACGATCGAAGCTTGCAAGTTCTGCCGGAAATGAGCAACGGCGGTGTTCTGTTGAAGATACGCGTGCAAGAAAATGCGCCCATCA
>DATNRC010000232.1:0-26823 GCA_036703705.1 Candidatus Obscuribacterales bacterium | reverse complement strand
GGAGCCGGCTCGGCCGTCGTCAAAGTAAAAGACCCGCAAAATGTTATAGAGCGGGTGGAGGAATTGCTGAGGTCGAGCATTCGTCCAGAAAAGACGGCCAGGCAAATCATGACTTCGCCTGTGCGCACCGTGCGTCCCACGGTCAGCATGGACGAAGCGAGCCGGATCATGATTCGGCACGGGCAGGACGGTCTTGTGGTCACGGAAGACCACAACGTCGTCGGCATCGTGTCGCGGCGCGATATAGATCAAGCCACTCACCACAAGCTCGGCCATGCACCGGTGCAAGGTTTTATGAGCAAGCCGGTAATCACCATCGGTCCCGATGCAACGCTCAGCGAAATTCAGCATTTGATGGTCACCGAGGACATAGGGCGCTTGCCTGTGCTTGACGAAGAGAATCGCCTGGTCGGATTAGTATCGAGGCAAAACGTTTTGCGCACCCTCTACGGAAGCGCTGATGGAGCGGATTTTCTCATGGGCGGCGGCGAAGGCGAAAAGTGGGGCACTGCCCGCAGTGGTGCCCAGATCAATTTGCGCGAAAAGCTTGATTCCCTCAATCCATCCACCGTATGGCTCTGCCAGCTTCTCGGCACGATGGCCGGGGAAATCAATATGAGCGCTTATGCGGTGGGCGGATTCGTGCGTGATTTGCTGCTCGGCATTGCTAATTTTGATCTTGATTTCGTCATTGAAGGATCGGCCATCGAGCTGGCCGAAGCGCTGCATCGGGCTTTTCCTTCCCGCCTGCGCGTCAAAAAGAGACACGAGCGCTTCCAGACCGCAGCGCTCGAATTTTATGCCGAGACGGTGCGGGAAGTCGATCTCTCAACGGCAAGAACCGAGTTTTATGAGTACCCTGCCGCCCTGCCGACCGTCGAGCCCTCCGAGCTGGAGCATGATCTGGTGCGGCGTGACTTTACGATCAATGCTCTTGCTGTTTGCCTGAATCCTGGTCAATACGGCAAGCTCATCGACTTTTTCGGCGGGCTGGCCGACATCAAAAGTCGTCTCATAAGAATTCTTCATCCTTTTAGTTTCATCGAAGATCCGACCCGCATCATCCGTGCCGCCCGCTTTGCTTCGCGCTTGGGGTTCGAGCTCGAGCCGAAGACGAAGGAACAGGCAAGACGGGCGATTGCAATGGGCATTTTTGACGATCTGGGCGGAACGCGCATTCGCGACGAGTTGCGATTGATTTTGGAATCAAGTCACAGAATCAAAGCGCTCGATCTGCTTGCTGATATCGGCGGCCGGCTGCGCTACCTCGATGCGGAGCTGGAATACGGACTGCCTGTGAGGAGCATGATCAGGCGCGCGGAAAGACTGTTGGAGCATTACAGCGTCGGCGAACCGTGGATAGTGCATCTCGGTCTTCTCCTGTCGCGTCTTTCCGAAGAGCGTTTGCCCAATGTTCTCAACCGCTTGCTGTTGCCCAATGAGCAAAAGGACTATATCACGCACGGCCTGGATATTCCCAAGCGCCTGAAGGAGATCGGCGGTGAATTGAAGAGAAGTGAGATCTATTCGCTTTTTCATGGCAGGGCCAGAGAATCACTGGCCATTGCTGCCTGTCTAGCGCCGCCCGGCTCGCCTTTAAGAAGGATGCTGAAATTGTATCTGGAGGAGCTTGCTGATGTTCAGGTCGAGCTTTCCGGAAATGATTTGAAGGCTTTGGGATTTTCGGAAGGGCCGGCGATTGGGGAAGCGCTCGAGCTCCTTCGCAAAGCCCGGCTTGACGGGTCGGCCAAAAGTCGGGCCGATGAATTAAAGCTGATCGAAGATTGCTATGGTATCAAAAATGGTGCCAATGCCCGGCCCTCCGGCAAAAAAGCGAAGACAAATGATCAAGCCTCGGGGGGCTGAGGGGCGATGATCGCTACGGCGCCGGGCACGACTTCGATTTGCATCGGTGTAGTGCCGCATGCATCGCCGTCAATCATCGCTATCACTTCCTTGTGTATGGGCGGCGGCGGTTCTGATTTGCCCGTAAACATTTCTTTCACTTTGTGACCAAATTCTTGAAGGCGCGTCAGGCGGACGGGCTCCGGCGCCACCTCAACAAGAAGGGACGAGACCTTGCGAATGTAATAAGGCGCTTTGCCGCCAACGAAACCGCCTGCAAAACGAAATCCAAGCTCCAGATAATCCTGAAATTCAATTGGATTGAGCACGCACAGATCAAGCAGGCCGTCATTGACTTCGGCGCTCTCTGAAAGCTTTCCCACGCCAAGATCGGCAATGTTAGTGATAAAGACGCCGGACGCCTGTACCGTGAACGACTCGCCGATCATCGTGAGACGAAATGTAACAGGGGGCAGAGCGAGAGTTTGGATCATCGAGCTTGCGTAAGCGAGCATCTTCCAATTGACCTTGTCCTGATGATCGGGCAATATCACTGCGTCCGATAACGGTCCGGCACCGGCAGCGACACAAAAGTAATGCCCGTTCATCAAGCCGAGATCGATGGGAAACGGCTTGCCTTCGAGCAATACTTTCAAGGCATCTTCCAGCGGATCTGTAAGTATGTTGTCTTCATATATTCCTAAATTACGCGCCAACTGATTGCCGGTGCCTAAAGGCAGTATGCCCACAGGCGCACGAATTCTCGATTCGGCGCATGCTCCTAAAACAAAGCGAACGGTACCGTCACCACCGGCGGCGACAACAAGGTCGGGATGACTCACGTTGGCAAACAAGCTTCTGCCCTCCATGCCGGGACGCGTGGGCATGACGGTCACGGCGTATTCCGCCTCTTCGCACAATCTGTGAATGATTGCTCCCAACCATAAATCGGGATTGACTGCTGTGCCTGCTGCAGGGTTATAGACAACGAGGGCGTGTTTTGGCATCTAAAGTTGTGTGTGTGTTGCCGCTTTGCAACTGCATTTTCAATAGTACAAGAAATTGAAGAAAATTCTAAGTCTAACGATAAAAGGTCTGCCAGTAGTCAACGGTTGTGCCGCGAGCCTGATGGCGCTCATTTTCGCTTGCAATTGCACAGGCGCAACTGGCTTAATTCTCAAGATTCTAAGAAGCAATTTCGGTTGTCTTGGCTTCGCTGTGATACCTTGTTGGCATGTTGCGATTGACAATTAACACGGTTTCAGTATTGTATTTGACACCATCCTTTTTGAAGACAAGAGTTACCTCTACGCCAGTAAGGAATCAATCTGTGCGCGGCAAGAAGAAAAGTGTTTTTGCGGGAGTAATCAGTCTCGCTCTTATGGCATCTTTCGCTTTGCAACCGTCGGCGGTGGCAAAAGCAAAGGATCATACCGACCATTTGTATCCGGTAACCGAAGAGATGATCGCGGGAAAATCTTTCAATGTGAGCAGGGCCTTGATTAAAGCAAGACCGGAGGAAGTCTGGCACATTTTGACCGATTATTGCAATGCCACGCGCGTGTTTCCGCTCCTCAAGAAATGCCAGGTGATAGAAGATCGCGGCCCTACGAAAATAATGAAGCACGTCGTTGCGCCCAGCGGATTGCTGGCAAACTATGAATATGTTCTCGAGGTGAAAGAGAATCATCTCCGCTCGCTGGAATGGAAGCGTGTCAGCGGTTCGTTCAAAGAAGTCGACGGTTTCTGGAAAATCGAGCCCGCGGACAACGGCAGGCATTCGCTCGTCACTTATGCCTCGCACGTCAACGGCGGTATGTTCATGCCCCAGGGACTGATCAAGCGGCAATTCAAAATTGATGCGCCGCAGGTAATGAAGTCCCTGGTTTCGCAAGCGGAAAGCAACACGCACATCGCTTCTCGACGCCTGGACGCATCGGAATAGAACGGCTGCCTGCAGTTTAAGCTCTGGGATTGTGTACATTTTGCTAGAGTGAGCGCCGTCTTCTCGATCATCGGCTAGAATTTAATTCCATGAGGAGAGGTACCGAAGCGGTCATAACGGCGCCGCCTCGAAAGCGGATGGGTGTCACAGCCACGTGGGTTCGAATCCCACCCTCTCCGCCACTTAAGTTCTCTTGTTGAAAAATGGTCGGCGGGCGCCAAGCCGGTCCTGCCTGTGAGCTCTTTCAAAAGAAGGTGAGCCAATCGGCTGCCGCTACGGAGTGAAAAAATGAAGGTAGGAATAATTGGACTTCCTTTGTCGGGAAAGACAAGTGTTTTCAATGCCGTCAGCGGCGGTTCGGCGCAGGTGGGCTCCTTTTCACAAGCAGCCAATAAAGAGCCAAATCTGGCTGTTGTTTCCGTTCCTGATTGGCGCCACAAATGGCTTTCCGAGCTGTATAAGCCCAAGAAGACCACGCCGGCAACCGTAGAGCTTGTCGACGTCGCCGGTGTTCTGCCAGGACAGGCAAAAAATGAGGGTTTTAGCGCTCAGCTCTTGCAGAGTCTGCGCCAGGTGGATGCGCTCGTTCACGTCGTGCGCGCCTTCGACGACCCAACAGTGCCGCATCCCCAGGGCGCGGTCGATCCTTTAAGAGATGCCGAGCTCCTCGAGCTAGAGCTCATCCTTGCCGATCTGTCTGTCGTGGACAAGCGCTTAGAAAAAATCGACCAGGATATCCAGAGGAAAAAGGGTCAAGAACGTGCACAAATCGAGGCGGAGAAAGAGTTGCTGGGACGTTTTCGGGCCGATCTCACCGCCGAGAAGCCGTTACGAAACTATGAGCTGAAGCCGGATGACGAGAAGCTCATCCGCGGCTATACGTTTCTTTCCCAAAAGCCGCTTCTCATTGCTTGCAACATCAGCGAATCGGACATTGGAAAGGACAAGATTGATTCTCTTTCCTCCCTGTCCAAATGGGCCGACGAGCGCGCTATTCCTGTTTTGACGCTTTCTGCCAAAACCGAGATGGAGATCGCGCAGCTCGATCCCTCTGAGCGGCAGGAATTCCTGTCTGCGCTTGCCATTGAGGAGTCGGGTCGCGACAAGCTGATCAAGGCAGCCTATCGATTGCTGCGCCTGGTCGCCTTTTTCACTGTAGGCGAAGACGAGGTCAAGGCCTGGACGATCACCAAAGGCACACCGGCGCAGGAAGCGGCGCGGAAAATCCATTCCGATATCGCGCGCGGCTTTATCAGAGCGGAAGTCATACCTTATGACTCAATCCACGAGTATGGCACCTGGAACCATGCCAAAGACAAAGGGCAGCTGCGCCTGGAAGGCAAAGAATATCTGGTTCAGGACGGCGATTGCATCAATTTCCGCTTCAACGTCTGAGACTGCCGCATGCCTGGCGCCCGGACAGGCGCTCGATTGCCTGTGCGATGTAAACGGAGGCAGAATACGGCTTGCAGATATTGCTTACCCTTTCAATCGCCTGTGCGATGTAAATTTGCGAGGTTACACCTCAATTCGCCGTTTTTGCCAAGACTCTCAATGTCCGGCTCTTTTGCTTGTTTTCTCCAGCCCGGGCTGTAATCCTGTGGCGTTACAAGGCATAGCGCCTGTGGGTAGGATGTATGTGATGTGCAAAGCAAGCGATTGGGCCGGATTTTTGCAATCTTGACAATTTGCCGGTAGGCTCTATAGTGATCGTTGTTTACTAAGATACGTCTTAAAATTAAACGGACTGCTTCAGAGGTGGGTCCGGCGCAGGAGGATCTTATTGTACGCGCCAAACGGCACTGATATAGGCGATCTCCAGGTAGCTGAGCTGCTAAAGCACGCCCGACCCATTACCGGCCGGGCGCTCGTAGACCTCATCGTTTGGGGCTGGGGCGTGATGCTTTTCGGCATTGCCGTCTATATCCTGTTTCCCAACATCATTACTTTCGCTTTTGCCTTTGCCGTGGTTACTTCGCGCATGGGCGCATTGCTGGCGCTCGCCCATGAAGCTCAACACGCCGCCCTCCTGCCTGTGAAAAAATGGAACGACATTGTCGGCGCATGGCTGTGCGCCTATCCTGTGGGGTCGATCTTCGGCTCCTCGCGCGCTGTGCATATGGCTCATCACAAGCTTTTGGGCACCAGCGACGATCCTGATCGAGATTTCCACCTCGAAGAAAACAAGGCTACGCCAAGAGACTTCGTCCTCCATTTTGCCCGTCGTGTCTTTGGCGGACAGTTGTGGACAAGCATTGTAGAAAACGGCATTTTGCGGGCAAGGCGAGCGGAGGGCTCAGCAACGCAAGCGGTCGTCATTCTCAACCGTAAGGGTCATCCTGAGATATTAAATCTAGTGCCTGTGCAAATCGTTATCTGGGGCACCTTGTGGCTGGTGTCTCAACAGTGGTGGTTGTATTTCGTTTTGTGGATGCTGCCCATTTTCACAACCGGAACCTTCCTCGGCTATTTGAGAGGATTTGTCGATCATGCAAAGCTGAGCGACGACCCCGCCGGTGGTGACATGGAGGGTCGGCTGGTGACGGTTTTGCATTGCAATTTCCTCGAGCGCGCCTATCTGGCGCCGTATGATTTCAGATATCACGCCGAGCATCATATGTTTCCTTCTGTTCCGCATTACTATCTGCCGGAGCTTCACAAAGCTTGCCAGGCAAGCGCCGTCCTGCGCGAGAAATACTTGTTGCGCGAAAGCTACGGACGTTTTCTCGCCGACTATTGGCACCAGATATACCACCGCGTCACGCAGCCGGTTTCCGAGCACTGATTCGATTTTTTTGAAAAGTGGCGTTTGCCGGGCGGTGTCATCGGCGCCGGTTTGGAATGGCGTGGGAAGCCGGAATGGGCGCGCAGATATAACTCTGTGCTCAAAGGCTCAGATAACAAACCGTCGTCTCACAGGCGAAAACTATGGTCTCGGCCGGTCCTTGCTCCGGCTTTCCGCTTGCGGAAAACAATTGGCTCCGCGATGCGAGCGCCGCTTTGCCGGTCATTGCTCCGGCTTTCCGGGCTTACGGAAAACGACGCCCATATTTGACGTCTGGCCGGTGAATATTTTTATCCAGATGTCGGCGACAGCAAAGAAGCTGTTGCGGATGAAATTGCCGAATGTGGTCTGCGACCAATTGATGGGCGGAAAGAGCGTATCTGCGTATTTGCTCAGAGCAGGATTCCGCTTCAATATGGAATGGAAAGTCCAGACCCAGAAAATTGCATTCGGTTGAAATTCGAGGTGCACCAGCTCGAAGCCGGTCAATTCCGCAAGTTTCCGCACTGATTGAGGATCGTAAAAAACCCAGTGCCTGGGAAAGTGATAAGCGCCCCAGTGCTGCTTGCGGAAAATTTTTGCATCCAGAGAATTGATGTTTGGCGTCCAGAAGAAGAAGATGCCGCCGGGACGCAAGATTTTCAGCACTTTGAGGGCGAATTGGCGCGGATCAGGCACATGTTCGATCACATGACTTGCCCAAACGAAGTCAAAATAATTCTCGGGCAAATCCACCTCTTCGAAGCGTCCGGCATAGGCAGTATGTCCCGCTTCTTCTGCCTTTTTCACGGCTTGCTCGTTCATATCCACGCCGTACGTCTCCACATGGTGCGTGCGCACTCTGCGAAACCAATTGAGCACATGACCGTCAGCGCAACCGATGTCGAGCACCCTTACTTTGTCCTTCTTGCCGACAAAGGTGAGGCACGCCTCGAGGCCTTGAAGGATGGCGGCATAGCGAGCCTTGTAATAGAAGTTTTGCTTTTGCGCCTCATCGTAGCCTTCTTCGAGATTGTAGGCGTAATAATTCGGCGGGTAGATGGTAGGCAGCTCCGACACGTCAGGACGCGGATTCAAGTAGACAAGACCGCACTGCGTGCAGCGCACGACGTTGAAAACATCGTCGGTTGTGTTGTTGTATTCGTGCTCCACGCCTGTAGTGATGAGCTCGCGCTCGGACGAGCCGCAGTGGTTGCAGCTTGTCTCCACCTTGCGGATATTGGATTTCATGGCGCTTCTTGAAGTTGTCGACATTTATCGCTTCACGATCTCTCCCAGGTGGCGCCACCGCCCGTGGTATCCATCACATTGATCCCAGCTTTGGCCAGCTCATTCCGGATAAGATCCGATGTGGCATAGTCTTTTTTCGACCGAGCAGCTTGCCTAAGTTCTAACACCAGATTCATGATTTTGGAAGAGGTTCGACTGTCGAGCTCCTGGCGTTTGTCGGTGAGAGTGAGGCCTAAAACACCGGCATAGAATTTGAGCGCGCGCGCCAGGTCCTTGCGTTCTTCCTCATCTTTGGACTGATATATCTTGTCGGCAAGAGCGAAAAGCTGAGAGAGAGCAACGGCTGTGTTGAAATCGTTGTCCATCGCTTGTCCAAACTCACGGGCAAATTGAGCAATTTCCCGGCGGTCGCCCAGCTCTTTTGCTCTTTGAGCGGTGAAAGCATACTTTTCGGCAGGGAAGAATTGCGACTTCTCCTCGCCAAAGGAATCCGCGTAAGAAGCGGCTCTGACAAGACGCTGGGTGACCTGCCGGGCGGCATCGATTCCTTCCTTCGTGAAGTCGATCGGGTTGCGGTAATGAGTCTGGAGAAGGAAGAGTCTCAATGTGTCGGCGGAATACTCGGCCAAAAGGTCGCCTATCGTCTTGAAATTGCCCAGCGATTTGGCCATCTTTTCCTGATTCACATTGACAAAGCTGTTGTGCAACCAATAATTAGCGAGCGGGCGTCCGTTAAGCGACTCGGATTGAGCGATCTCATTTTCGTGATGCGGAAAGACGAGATCTTCGCCGCCGGCATGAATGTCGATAGTTTCGCCTAAAACTGATTTGATCATCACCGAGCATTCCAGGTGCCAGCCCGGGCGTCCCAGGCCCCATGGGCTTTCCCAGCCGGCTTCGCCCTCCCTGGCTCCTTTCCAGAGGGCAAAATCAGAAGGATTGCGTTTTAGATCTTTCAGCTCCTCCTGCGAGCGCACCTGCTCGCGCGCGCCCACGTTCAGATCCTCCAGATTCTTCTTGCTCAGCTTGCCATAACCTTTAAAGGACGCGACGTCGAAATAAACATCGCCGGCCGACACATAGGCAATGCCCCGGCCCACCAGCTCTTCGACAAAGTGAATCATGGGCTGGATGAACTCCGTCGCTCTAGGCTCCACATCTGGTGGCGCTACGTTGAGAGCGTACATATCCTTCCAGAACTCGAAAGTGTAATGGCGCGCCACTTGCTCCGGTTTGACGCCCAGTTCTCTCGAGCGGTTGATGATTTTATCGTCGACGTCCGTGATATTGCGCACATAGGTCACATCGTAGCCCGAGAAGCGCAAATAGCGTTGCACCACGTCCCAGACGATGGCCATGCGAGCATGGCCGAGATGGCTGAGATCGTAGACGGTAGGGCCGCAGGCGTAAATCTTTACCCGCCCCGCTTCCAGCGTTGCAAACTCTTCTTTCTTGCCCGAAAGTGTATTGAAGACTTGAATTGGAGACATAAGCAATTTTCCTCATGTGCAGTCCGCCTGATGGTCAGACCGTGCGACACGGGAGGGCAGCCTCAAGACGTGCCCGTACTCTCCTTTCGCCGAGAATAGATATGATGGAGCCTAAATCAGGGCCTTGGACTTTGCCTGAGAGGGCAGCACGCAAAGGCCAGTACAGCTCTTTTCCTTTCAAGCCCAGTTCCTGTCCGAGCTTGTCAACGACTGCCTTGCAGCCGGCATGATTGCCGAAAGGCATCTCGGCAAGGTGTTTGAGCGTTGCGGAAAGCACCTTCTGCGCCGATTCGGCGCTGAGGACGCTCTGCCTCAGGTCGAAAGGAATTTCTACTTTCGCCTCAAAGAAGAACTTAGCTGCCGTCGAGATTTCAGACAGAACAGTCAAGCTGTCGCGCACGCAAGCCACGATCTGTTCGATTTCCCCGGCGCTGTACCCGCTCAAATCAAAAGTCTCGAGATAAGGTTTGGCTCTTTCTTTGATAGTCTCGAGCGGCAAGCTGCGGATGTAGTGCCCGTTGAACCAATTCAGCTTCTGCAGATCAAAAATGGCCGGGCTCTTGCTTACGCGATTGAGGTCAAACAGGGCGGCGGCTTCCTCGAGCGTGAATATTTCTTTTTCCTCGGGATGGGTCCAGCTCATCTGGGCGAAGTAATTGACCATTGCCTCCGGCATGTAGCCGTCCTCGCGGTAGCGATCGATGTGCACCGCTTCGCCATGATGGCGCTTCGAGAGCTTGCGCCGCTCGGTGTCGAAAATAAGCGCTGCGTGAGCAAAATGTGGAGCCTCATGGCCGAGCGCTTCATAAAGCAATATCTGTTTGGCCGTGTTGTGAATGTGATCTTCGCCGCGAATGACGTGCGTTATCTTCATGTCGATGTCGTCGACGACGACAGCGAAGTTGTAAACGGCGATGCCTGAGGATTTGACGATGACCATGTCGCCGCCCAGGTCGGCGGCGTCAATGGAGATTTCGCCTTTGATCTGGTCGTGCCAGGAAATGACGCGCGTGTCTTCGATCTTGAAACGGATGGACGGCACGCGGCCCTCAGCGATGTATTTATCGATTTGCTCCTGCGTAAGATGCCTGCCGCGATTGTCATAGCGAGGACCCTGGCCCTCTGTTTTTTGACCTTCTTTGAGAGCGGCAAGCTCTTCAGGCGTCTCGTAAGAGAAGTAAGCGAGTCCTTTGGCAATCAGCTGATTGGCGACATGATTGTAATGGTCGACCTTTTGCGTCTGGCGATACGGCGCACAAGGACCGCCGATGTCCGGACCCTCATCCCAATCCAGCCCCAGCCACTTGAGGCCGGAAATAATGTCGGCGGTGTATTCTTCCCTGGAGCGCTCCTCGTCGGTATCCTCGAGGCGCAAAATGAAATCTCCGCTATGCCGCTTGGCGTAGAGATAGTTGTACAACGCAGTGCGTGCCGTGCCCAGGTGCAGGTGACCTGTGGGACTGGGTGCGATGCGAACTCTAACCTGCTGAGACACAGATAAACCTCTTGCCTTAAGCGTGCTGAAGCTTGCTTGAAGCGCTGCTTATGAAACCATCCGGAATGGCATTTTAGCAGAAATGCCCCCTGTGCTTGCCTTTTAAGGAGAAACGCCCTCCTTGTGAGAGGACGTTTCCAGGCAGTTGACCAACAGAAGGGAAGTACAGCTTTGCAATTTGTCACCTCGCGGCATTTGGCATGGCGAGGATTATTTCTTTTCAACAAGCGGTGTCAAGAGCCGGCTCGTTGCCTGCCTCGAAAGCGCGAACAATGGCTTGCGCCTGACGGTTGTAAGCGTGCTGGCGCAGTTTTTTCACTGTCTGCCATTGCCTCATCGCTTTGCGCGTGTTGATTACACGGTCGAACAGATTACCGGCTTGTCCTATGCTTAAATTGCTGTTCATTTCTCGTTCTCCGTGGCATTGCCGCCCTGTGTATAAAAGTCTAGGCACGGAGCGGGGCAAAATTGGTTCGTGTTTGGAGCATTTTTGGGTCTTGAGATTAAAGGCGGGACTGCGCTCGAGCAGGCTTTCAGGGGCAAGAGTCATATCGTCTTGCCGCAAGGCGTGGCTTGGGCGGCCAAAGCATCGTCGATGGGGTGTCTTCTTTTGCAGCAAGCTGTGCAATTTTCACGCTTCACACCCCATTTAGAGCGCATGCATCTTATATAGCAGTCCTGTGTTGCCCCATCGTTTACGCTTCGGGGACCGCATTCGAGGCGCCATCAGTTGCCCGTCAGCCACGCCCTCGCCAAAAGGTGGTTTTGCCGCCAGCCGAACGGGTAAAGAATGGGCAGCGAGGCAGGATCAAGATGGCCAAAATCCTTGTCATTGAAGACAACAGCGACCTGGCTAATATGGTCAAAACGTTTTTGCTCTTCGAGCACCACTCAGTGGAGACCATTCTCAGCGGTCGCGAAGCGGCGGCGCACCTTAAGACCTTTGAGTATGACCTTATCGTGCTCGACTGGGAGCTGCCGGAGATAAGCGGCATAGATATCCTGAAGCAGTACAGGAGCCGCGGCGGCAGGGCAACCGTATTGATGCTGACCGGCAAAGACGAGATTCAGGACAAGGAAGCCGGTCTTGATAGCGGTGCCGACGACTATCTGACCAAGCCGTTTCACATGAAGGAGTTGGGAGCGCGCGTGCGTGCGCTTCTCAGGCGGCCGGCGGCAGTGTCGGATAACAACATCCTCAAAGCAGGCCCCATCACCATGGATGTCGGCAAATATCGGGTGCTGAAAGACGAGCAACCGGTGCAGCTCGTCCCCAAAGAGTTTCAACTGCTCGAATTCATGATGCGGCACCAAAACCAGGTTTTCACCCCCGAGGCTTTGCTCAATCGTGTCTGGCCGTCCGATTCCGAATCTACTGCGGAGGCGCTGCGCACAACAATGAAGAGGCTGAGGAAAAAACTCGATCCGGATGGCGAGCTGATTCGTACTGTGCACGGCGTAGGTTACATCCTTGAGACACAGTAATTTTGCTAATGCGCCAGCCATGAAGTTGAGTCAGCAGGGACTGCTTCTTGTCTCCATTCTTCTTGCCATGGAACTGACTTTTGTTGCAGTTTTGCTCGGTCTTTTGCAGCAGGCGGAAATGGAGTGGCGCAAAGAAGCGCATGCCAAAGAAGTGGTGGGCTATACAAACCGGCTCGTGCAAGTGACATGGTCTGTCGGGCAGTCGATTGATAAAGTTGTTTTCTCTCACGATCCGAAAGCCGAAGAGTCTTACATGCAGTCACGCGCCGAGATTCTCAATGCGCTGGATTGGCTGAAAAACGATTTCAAAGATCAGCCGAATGAACGTGCGCTTGTGGAAGGACTGGAAACACCAATCAGAAAGGCACTGTCTTTAATCGATCGGGCGCGGGCGACGCTGAAAGATAAGCCGCCAGTCGAGGCTCTGCCCCTCATAAAAGAGGGAAAGAATCATTTTCAGGGCGATTTCAACGGCATTACCGACAAAGTGTTCAAGCTTTTGGAATCACAAAGAAAGATCCAATTGGAGAGTCCCGTGGCGCAAAAACGCGCCCGCGAGCAAACCAAGACGGTTCTCTTGATCGGACTGGCCGGCAATGTTCTTATTGCTTTTGCCCTGGCGTTGTTTTTCGTGCGTGGTATCACATCGCGTCTTTCCATCCTGGTCGACAATGCGGAGCGCATGAAGTGCAGGCGCGAGCTGAACGCACCAATGAAGGGAGCAGATGAAATTGCGGTTCTCGACCTGGTCTTTCATGACATGGCGACGGCGCTGCGCACGGAAGAGGAGCTTTTGAAAAGCAGTGAAGCGCGTGTGAGGACCATTATCGAAAACATGCCCATTGGTCTTATCATGATCGATCGCGGAGGAACGATTGAATTTGTAAATCCAATGCTGGAGCAAATAACCGGTTTCGAGCTCGGGGAGCTGGCCGGCAAGCAGCTCACAAAACTGTTGCCGGCCGGCACGAGCACGAAAGATATCCTGGAAGAGCTGAAAACAAAACCTGCGGGCCATATCCAAGAGCTGATGGCAGTGAAGAAGAACGGCGAAAGATTTCCGATTGAGTTCTCTCTCACTCACTTTGATACGGCGGAAGGGCCAAGGCAGCTGGCCGTGATGCTCGATATTACGGAGCGGCATGAAATCCAGCGCCTGAGGCAGGCCTTCGTTGCCATGGTCAGCCATGAATTGAAAACGCCACTAACTGCGGTATCGGGCTTTCTCACCCTCCTTGGTATGGGCGCTTTTGGTGGGCTCAGCGATGAGGCTCTGGCTCAGGCAGAGCGTGCCGAGGGCAACATCACACGCCTGATGAAGCTGATAAGCGATTTGCTCGATCTGGAGAAACTGGAGTCCGGTATTCTCAATGTTTCTCCTCAACCGACTTTGCTTAATGAAATCCTCGCCGAGACTCTTGCATCGGTCAAAGCCTTTTCGCAGGAGCACGGCGTTGCCCTCGATATGCCTGACTCTGATCAGGTGCGTTTCGAGATAAACGCTGACGGCGATCGTATTGTGCAGGTGCTTGTCAATCTCATCTCCAACGCCATCAAATTCTCCGAGAAGGGAAGTCGCGTCAAGGTCCAAATCGACCGCCAGGAGGGATGCGTAGAATTCAAAGTAATCGATACGGGGCGCGGCATCCCCGCCAAGTATCAAGAGATGATTTTTGAGCGCTTCCAGCAAGTGGAAGCATCCGACGCCAGGCAAAAGGGTGGAACGGGGCTGGGCCTCGCCATCTGCAAGAGCATTGTCGAGCAGCATGGCGGGAAGATAGGCGTTGCCAGCGAAGAGGGCAAAGGCTCGACGTTCTGGTTCAGGCTGCCCTTCAAGGTCGAGGCAAGCAAAGCTGCAGTTTGACGGCAACAATAAGGGGCAAGGAAAGCTGCAGTTTGACGGCAACAATAAGGGGCACGCCGGAAAACGTGCCCCTAGAATCGGTACAACGCCTCTCAGCGCTGTTCCAAAACTATGCAGTCAACCATGGCGACGCCTGACGAAATCATATTGAGCTCTTCTGCAGCTCCTCTCGACAGGTCGATGACGCGATCGGCAACGAACGGACCGCGATCGTTGACTTCAACAACACAGGAGTCACCGGTTCTTCGGTTGAACACAAGCAATTTGGTGCCAAAAGGAAGACTTCTGTGGGCCGCGGTTTTGCCGAACTGATCGAAGCGGCTGCCATACGATGTTTTGCGACCGTGAAAGCGGCCGCCGTACCACGATGCGCAGCCACTGAAAATATTGCCTTTCGCCTGCCTCAACGCCTGAGGATTTTGCACAGCGTCAGCAATTTTCAAAAATGAAGGAGGCAATTGTGATCCGCCTAATGCTTCGCGAATGACGTTTACCACCTTGAGGCTGGTCTCGAGCGCACCTGAAGATTTCTGTCCCTGTACGGACTCCGGTACCTCAAACTTGACTTGGGCATTGCCGTCTACTCGTATAACCGCCAATTCGCCTTCGCGTGCGGGAAGTATTTTTTCCGGATCGATCTTGTCGTCTTCGAATATCTCTTCCAGCTTGTCGGCGATTTCCTCTGCTTTATCTGAGGCTTCGCCTTTGGCGGTGTGCCCTTTATATGTGAGGAGATCTCGCCCGTTGAGAGTAACCGCTGCACACTCCAGGTTGTTTTCTTCCCAGACGTTGGCAGTCACTTCAGGCGTTATTTCAGATGCGCTGCTGGCATGTGCAGAGAGGGACACCGTGGCTCCCAGTCCCAGTGCAAACAACGCGCTCAGCAAGAATTTAGTGGACGTTTGTTGATTCACTTTATTCCCTTCTCTGTCGGATGTCGATGGATGTCGATCTTGATATCGCCGACGACCTTCGAAAGATCTGGGTTTGCGGCTCAGGGCAGGCGCCAAGGTAGCAAACGTCCCGCGGCGCCGTCAAAATTCTACTGACAAGTCGAATTTTTTCCGCCACCATAGGTGCTACCGGATTTCTTGGAATTTGTTTAAAGGCAAGGGGTTGACAGAGGAAGGCATTTGCTTTCCGTGGTCATCAAGATATATGCTTTGTACGTGAGCGGCATTTTGACCGAATAAGCGAAAACTTATTTTTCTGCTTGACTTGCGATGTCAAGACGCATTCGTAACAGTGTGTAAAAAGATGATGTTAAGTGCCCCTAATTATTCGGGGTTATCCGTATGTGCGCGCATATCGACTGTATAGAATCCGCGAGGGGCGAGCCTTTACAGTCATAAGCAAGGTTGTCACGAAGCGGCTGGCGTGCTTAACAAATTGCAATCTAATCTTGAACTTCGTAAAGAAAGTCACCACAACTGGTGACTGATAAAAGGGGCTTTTAAGCTCTCGCAACTACATATATAAGGTACGAAATTGACGAAATCACGTCGGTCGACCGGCACCCCCTTCTTAGTTAGGAAAGGGGGGATCCCTGTCAGAAATTCCGCGGTTTTTCTGACAGGGATCGCCGCATTTCGGCCGATGGAACCACGGAGATGGCGTCACACGGCTTGTTGCCGGAGAGCGGTGAGAGATTTCGCGCTTTTTCTGACAAAGGCTGCCACTTGTGAAAGCGAAGCCGATCGAGCAAGTGCCAGGGTTTCTCTTACCGCGGCGAGCGTCAGCACTCACCAGCAAATTCGTCTTACTCAGCTCGCGAATTCTTGCAGCCAATCCTGGTTCATATCAAAATTTGCGAAAACGCCCTGGACATCATCATGATTGTCCAAATTGTCCAGCAGCTTGATCAATTGCTTCGCGGTTTCAAAGTCGGTGATTTCCACAGTAGATATCGGGTTCATCGATATTTCTGCCGAGCGTACTGCATGACCTGCTTGCGACAAGGCATTCTTCACTTGCTCCAGTATTGCCGGATCACATGCGACGACGATGAAATCGTCGCCGGAGGTGTCGATGTCGTCAGCGCCTGCATCGACTGCCGCCAGCAAAAGATCGTCTTCGGAAAGTTTCCCATCCTTATCTATAGTTATTTCTCCGCGCTCTTTAAACATCCAACCGACGCAGCCCGTTTCCCCCAGGTTGCCACCGAATTTGGCGAAATAGCTTCGCAAATCGCCGGCCGTCCGATTGCGATTGTCGGTGGCGCAGCGCACCATGATCGCCACGCCGCCAGGACCATAACCCTCATAGGTAAGCTCTTCCATATTGGCGCCCTGCCCGCTGCCGCTGCCTTTTTCGATGGCGCGCTGAATGTTGTCGTTAGGCACGCCTTCGGCCTTGGCGCGATCGATCGCCTGCCGCAAACGGAAGTTGGCGGCGGGATCACCGCCGCCCAGGCGTGCTGCCACGATTATCTCGCGAGACATCTTTGCATAGACGGCACCTTTTTTGGCATCTACGACCGCTTTCTGTCTCTTGATATTTGCCCACTTGGAATGGCCGGACAAAAGAACACCTCACATTGACGTAATGTGGCTGCGGATTCTGCTACCGCTTATCTACTTGTCTATTGTACGGCAGCACCCGAGTGAAGCCAGTTGTGAAGTACGTTTCTTGGCGCGCAAAAAATATATCGCTTCATGTATCACAAGCTAGGAAACCGAGATGACAGGTTTGTGTGAAGGCGATAATATTTCCCGTGGTATACACTTCCTGGGACTATAGAGCACCTTTCCCTCTCATTGAGAGGACAGACGCATAAGGCGAGGCTGTATGAGAAAGAATGGCATTTTCAAAATTGGCGTAGTGTTAGCCTGCTCGCTGAGTATTTTTGTCGGCGGTGTGATTGCCACCACCGGGCCCAGTGATGCCAAGAAGCGCACAGTTTTGAAGGGCGGGGTGTTTGTTTACACGGGCGATCCGCAAACGGACGAGATGCTCAATCAGAGAAAATACGCGGATACCGAGGAGCGCTGTCTCAATTTGCTGAAGCGCAATCCGAACAACGTGGCTGCTCTTATTGGCGCCGGTTGGGCGCAGGGAAAGCTTTTCAAGCTCGACGCAGCCAATGCCAACTTCGATAAGGCTCTCGCCTTGAACGCGCACAATGCGATGGCGCACGCGGGCAAAGCGATGGTGCAGTTCAACAGACTACAATCGTCGTCACAAACGATCATCAAACAAAAAGAAGCGCTGCTCAAAAACGCGGAAGCAGAAGCGAAGCAAAGTATCGCTATTGATCCTCGGTTCCCTGAAGCACACTGGACCCTCGGCATGGTCTATCGCGAGCAGGGGAGAATCGACGATGCGATAAGAGAATTTCGTGAGGCCACCAGCCATGACAGCAACTACTCGGACGGATACTCCGGGCTCGGCATGGCTATGCTTGACAAGAACGACATGGCAGGCGCGATTCAGGCTGCCAAAGAGGCGATTGCGATCAATACGTCGAATTCCACAGCTCACTATGTGCTCGGTGAAGCGTATCGTCGCCAGGGACTTCTCGATGAGGCACTGAAAGAGCTGAACACAGCTCTCTATCAATGGCGCAATAGCGCACCGGTGCATCTGTCGTTCGGCAAAACATATGCTGCCCAGGGCAACACTGTGGGCGCGGTCAAGGAGTTTCAGGAGTCTATTCGCATCAAGCCGGAGAATCCGGAAGCATATCTCGGCATCGCCGATATCCGAGAGGCGCGCGGCGACATTGAGCACTCGATTGCCGAACTGAGATCGGGAATTGAACTCATGCCCAACAACTGGGATTTGCATTTGAAAGTTGCCGATCAAAGTCTGCGCGTCGAGAAATTGGATGATGCGATCAAGGAATACAAGCAAGTCCTTGATAATAGTCCGCAAAACGCTGCAGCGGGAAAAGGCTTGACGCGTGCCTATTATCTGAAGGCGAACAAAGAGGCGACGGGCGCGTTTTTTGTTTCAAACGAATATGAATCAGCCAAGCGCATGATCGAGCAAGCCGTGAGGCTCAATCCCAACGATATGGAGTTGCGCCTGGCACAAGCGAAATTGCGGGCGCTGTCTGGTGAAATTGTCGACCTGAAATCGATCGGCACACCCACTAATGATGGTGAGCGCATTGCCTACGCTGAAGCATGTCTTGCCCAGAACAAGTTCAAAGAAGCAGACGAGCAAATGAATATAGTCATTGCCAATGCCAAGGATGCCAGGCAAACTTTTGCCGTTGCCGATCTGGCGCTGATGATCAAAGATCTGCCCAATGCAGAGGCTGCTTATAAGAAAGCGGCCTCATTCCCTGGCGGCGAGGAACGCGCCAAGCGGGGAATGGATCTGATTGCCAAACAAAAGGAAGTGGCGCGTCAAGATCTGACCCTTGCTGACGACCTGTTCAAGCGTCAGCAAATCAAGAGCGCACTCGACAAGTATCGCAATGCTTGCTATCAAAATCCGAAAGTCTCTGACGCGCACCTGGGATTTGCGATCGCCTTGGAAAAAGACAAACCGCAAACTTCAGATTTGTGCAGGCAATCTGCTGCCCAGTACAAGGCATATATGGCGCTCGAGCCAGATCTGCCGGCAAAAGAGCAAGAGAAAATAACCAAGAAAATTGCCACTCTTGAAGAGAAGGCATACAAATTGGATATGAAAGATAAAGATATCAAACGTGGTGGCAGCAGAAGGTTCTAATCTCTGCCTTATCGGTGTGCTTGAAACGACCTTACTTCGGGGAGTAAATTGATGTATTCAAAGAGGTCACTGTTTTCCTTAAGTCTCATTCTTGCCGGCTCGATGACTTTTTCGGCAGCGCAGCCGGCACTATGTGCTGCTCAGCCGAAAAAGGTGATCAAAATCAAGATCGAGCGCGAAGTTGTCATGGCTGACGAGCTCATGCTGAAGGGCAAATTCTCCGATGCCGCTGATCTCTACAGGCAGGTGCAATCAAAAAATCCGACTTCCATACCGGCTGCGGTCGGATATGGAATGGCTCTCGCCAAGCAGTTCAAGCTGGATGCGGCTGATGAGCAATTGAACAAGGCCCTTCAGCTGGATCCTCACAATGCCATGGCTCACGCCGGCAAAGCGATGGTGCTTTTCAATCGGCTAACATCGTCATCGCAGACGGTGATCAAGAATCGCGATGCAATCTTGAAACAAGCTGAGGCGGAATGCAAGCAAGGTCTCGCTATTGATCCTGGCATGCCCGAAGCGCATTACACTCTGGGAATGATCTATAAAGATCAAGGTCGTCTCGACGAATCAATTGGTGAGTTTCGCGAAGCAACGCGGCTGGATCCAAAATATGCCGAAGCCTTTGCCGGATTGGGTGTTGCTCTTCTGCAGAAGGACGATCTGGCAGGAGCAATTCAGGCGTGCAAAGAAGCTATTGCCAACAATTCAGGCAACTCAACTGCACACTACGGGCTGGGAGAAGCTTATCGCAGACAAGGGCTGTACGACGACGCGCTCAAAGAACTGAATACATCGCTGTATCAGTACCGCAATAGCGCTCCAGTGCACCTTTCCTTTGCAAAAACATACGCCGCTCAGGGGAATACGGTTGGTGCCGTGAAGGAGTTCCAGGAGTCGATAAGGATCAAGCCTGAAAATCCGGAAGCATATCTGGGCATTGCCGACATACGCGAAGCTCGCGGCGATCTAGAGCACTCGATCGCAGAACTCAGATCGGGTCTTGAAATGATGCCCAACAACAACGATCTCAGATTGAGGGTCGCAGATCAAAGCTTGCGTTTGGAAAAACTTGATGACGCAATCAAGGAATACAAAACTGTTCTTGATGCGGATCAGCAAAATGCCGCCGCAGCCAAGGGAATTACGCGCGCCTATTATTTGAAGGCAAATAAGGAAGCAACCGGTGCATTCTTTGTGTCCAACGAATATGAGAACGCCAAGCGTATGCTCGCTCAAGCAGTGCGTTTGAATCCCAACGATATGGAACTCAGGCTGGCTGAAGCCAAGTTGAGATCGTTGTCGGGTGAGGCTGTGGATCTGAAGTCGATCGGAACACCCACGACAATGGGCGAGCGCATCGCCTACGCTGAAGCCTGTCTGGCTCAGAACAAATACAAGGAAGCCGACGAGCAAATGAATATGGTTCTGTCAAGCGTCAATGATGCAAAGCAAACCTTTGCCGTCGCTGATCTGGCTTTGATGATCAAAGATTTGCCCAATGCTGAAGCCGCCTACAAAAAGGCGGCGGCATTTCCAGGCGGCGAAGAAAGAGCGAAACGGGGCATGGATCTCGTCAACAAACAAAAGGATATGGCGCGACAGGATCTGACGCTTGCCGACGATCTCGCCAAGAGAAAACAACTGAATAGCGCGATTGATAAATACAAACTCGCGATCTATGAAAATCCCAAAGTGGCCGATACTCACCTGGGCTATGCAATCGCGCTCGAGAGACTGACCCCCGCCACACCTGAAGATCTAAGGCAGGCTGCCACTCAGTTCAAAGCTTACATAGCGCTCGAGCCGGATATTCCTCCCAAGGAATTGGAAAAGCTAAACAAGCGAATCGCCAAACTGGAAGAACGCGCTTACAAACTTGAGATGAAAGAAAAGGATGTCAAGCGTGGCTCGACCCGGCGTATCTGACAGCTCAAGCCAGGCGCAGCTTGCGCGGGCATGTCATTCAAATCGGCAGAGCAGCTGTCAGAAATTTTGCTGTTTTTCTGACAAAAGCGGCTGCTTTTTGGGCGACCACCATGCTGCCGCCGTTCCGGCCGTGGAGGTGCCGCCAGGCGCAGCTTGCGCGGGCATGTCATTCAAGTCGGCAGGTCAGCTGTCAGAAATTTCGCTGTTTTTCTGACAAGATTGACCCCTTTTGGAACAACGTCCCTCCCCGCCGCTACTGAGATAGTCGTTATAATAGCCCCGTGGCCGATTGGAACAAATCAAAAGTCACCATATTGGGTTTGGGGCGAAGTGGTATCGCCGCAGCACGCTATCTTGCCGAGCGCGGCGCGCAAGTCTTCGTTTCCGATTCCGCCAGTCCGGACGCCGAACGGCAAAAGCAGGCGGGTGAACTGGAAGCGGAAGGCGTGAAGGTTGAGCTGGGGCAGCATTCCGACGAAGCAATTGATTTCGGATCGCTCGTCATAACCAGTCCTGGAATATCCCCCAATACCGACGTCATTCGCAAGGCACGAAATCTGGGCAAAGAGGTCATCTGCGATGTGGAGTTGGCCTTTCGTGAAACGAAAGCACCCATAATCGCTATAACCGGCACTAATGGGAAGTCAACCACTTGTGCTCTTATCAGTTTCATCCTTGAAAAAAGTGGGCGTGTGGCTCCCGCTTGCGGCAACATCGGTGTGCCCATACTCACTCAGCTCGAACGCAAACCCGATTACCTGGTTGTTGAAGTCAGTTCTTACCAGCTCGAGTATTGCAGCGCTTTTTCGCCAAAAGTGGGTGTTTGGCTCAATCTCACTCCAGATCACCTCGATTGGCACGGCGGGCTGGAAGAATACATACGGACAAAGCGGAAGTTGTTTGCCAATCAACAGCCGGATCAATACGCCGTTCTGAATATGGACGATCCAATCGTCAACCGCACAACCACGCGTTCAGAGATCTTTCCATTCAGTGCCAATTCGCCAATGGAACATATGGTGCAGGGGGCATTCGTGAATGAGGATTTTCTCTGTTACAGAATTTTGGGCAGGAACCGCATTGTCTGCGGGATCAATGAGCTGAAGATATTAGGCAGGCACAATGTGGAGAATGCTCTGGCGGCAATTTCGGTAGCTGCGGTCTTGCGCATGGAACATAACGAGATTGCTCTTTATCTCAAGCAATTTGAAGGACTCGAGCATCGTCTGGAATATGTCTCAACGATAGATGGTATTCCCTACTACAACGATTCGAAAGCAACGAATCCTGAATCAGCGATTAAGGCCCTTGAATCTTTTCCGGGCAAACCTGTAGTGCTCATTGCCGGCGGGCGGGACAAAGGAACGCCACTTGGTGAATTTGTTCATTCTGTGAGAAACCATGCTGCTGCTGTTATTCTCTTAGGTGAAGCCAAGCAGAGATTTGAGACTGCTTTAAGGGAAGGAGGGTTCGAGAACATTCATTCGGTGAGCAGCCTTGAGGAGGCTGTCGATCTGGGCGGGAAATTGAAACTGGGTCCTGTCCTTTTATCGCCCGCATGCG
Organism: Candidatus Obscuribacterales bacterium; assembly: GCA_036703705.1. Classification (GTDB taxonomy): domain Bacteria; phylum Cyanobacteriota; class Vampirovibrionia; order Obscuribacterales; family Obscuribacteraceae; genus DATNRC01. The sequence goes on along the minus strand of DATNRC010000232.1, from coordinate 4,512 downwards.
CCAGTTTCGACATGTTCAAAGACTTTGAGAACAGAGGCCGTGTCTTCAAAGATATTGTCCGCGCGAGACTCGACAAAGTGGCGCCGCCAGTCCAGGGGTGACAGGGCGGGATGGGGTGCGTCAACAGCTCAAGGACCGGGTGAGTCTAGCCCGGAGTTCCGCGGGCTTCCCGACAAAGCAATTATTACGCTCGTAATCACTCTTTGCGGTTTCGGACTCATGGCAGTTTTCAGCGCATCGGCTCCGGAAGCGCTTTCCAGCTATCAAGACGCCACCGTCTATTTGCGCCGGCAAGGAATTGCGCTAGTAGTCGGACTCTTTGCGATGTTCACCATCAGTCGCTACGATTACCGCAAATTAAAAAAATGGGCATGGCCCCTCGCTGTGGTATCGCTTGCCTTGCTGATGCTCACTCTTGTGCCGGGCATTTCCGTTACGGCAAAAGGCTCCAGCAGATGGTTGGCGTTGGGTCCATTTCAATTTCAGCCTTCCGAGCTTTGCAAGATTAGCTCGATTTTGCTGTTGTCCTCCGGTTTGTCGAAGTATTTCTGGTGGCACAGGCAAATATTTGTCCGCATAACATTGACGATTTTGATGGCCGGAATCGTGGTCAAGCAGCCCGACCTCGGAACGGCAATGATGATCATGGGCGGGCTGCTGGCGCTTCTCTTTGCCGGCGGCACAAACTCGCTTCTCATTCTTTCAGCTATGGGAGGCGGCGGCTATCTCGTGTGGCACCACATTCAGAAGACTCCATATCAGATGGCCCGCATTCAAAGCTGGCTCAACCCGTATCTGTACCCGCAAAAAGAAGGGTGGAACATCATCCAGGCGCAGCTGGCAATCGGCTCCGGCGGTTTGTGGGGCGTGGGCTTCGGCCGCTCGCTGCAGAAGCTTTACTACTTGCCCGTCCAGCATGCCGACTTCATTTTCGCGGTTATTGCGGAAGAATTCGGACTTCTGGGATGCACCATTTTGATCACTCTTTTCGGATTGTTTGCCTACTTCGGATTCAAGACGGCGCTGAGCGCCAAAACTCTTTTCGGCAGATTCCTCGCCATAGGCATAACAAGTTCGATTACGTTGCAAGCGCTGGTGAACATCATGGTCACGACCGGACTTTTACCGGTCACAGGCATCACATTGCCGTTCGTGAGTTATGGCGGAACTTCGCTTGTGATTACGCTAAGCATGGTGGGGATACTTCTTTCTGTTTCCCGAGACAGGGGACAATTCACAGAGGACGAAGACTTCGACGAGTTCGAGGTGCAGCCGGCACGGTGATGGTCGAGCACCGGATAGTTCTCACTGGCGGCGGGACCGGCGGGCATGTATATCCGGCTCTTGCGGTTGCCGAAGAATTGAAACAATGGCAAGACGTGAAGGCCATCCTTTATATAGGCGCGCAAGGGCACCTGGAGGAACGGCTGGCGAAAGAAGGAGGTCTCGAATTCATTGGGCTCTCGGTAGCGGGACTGCCGCGCCGCGTATCACCAAAGCTGTTCACCTGGCCCTTTCGAACAATGTTTGCGGTTGACCGAGCTCTCAAAGTTTTTCGTGAGTTTGCGCCCACTGCAGTTTTGGGCACCGGAGGATATGCATCTGCACCACCTCTGGCCGCTGCAGCACTACGGCACATTCCTTATATAATTCACGAACCAGACGCTCACCCCGGTTTGGTCAACAGGATCTTTGCCAAAGGGGCCCACATTGTCTCTTGCGGCATGGAAAGTGCGGGCGAAAAGCTCGCCACCAGGGGGCAGACATTTATAAACGGCAATCCCATTCGCAGGAGCTTTTTGCGCTTGCCGTCGCGCGAGGAGGCGGCGCGTTCATTTCAGCTCAAGCCGGAACTGAAGACCTTGTTGATTACAGGCGGCTCTCAGGGAGCAGCGGCGATAAACCAAGCGGTCGTAGAAGCACTGCCGGACATACTTTCGCAGGTGAAAGATGTGCAGGTGGTGCATCAGGTCGGGGACAAAAATTTTGATGACTTCAAGAGCACGCTTCCCGCTTCGCTTTGTGCTGAGACGCGGTATCAAATACGACCGTATATAGATGATCTGGCTGTGGCATATGCTTTTAGTGATTTGACCATTGCTCGTGCCGGTGCAATGACTATTTCTGAGCTGGGCGTGACAGGAACCCCGGCAATTTTCATTCCCTATCCTTTCGCTGCCCAAAATCATCAGGAATTCAATGCGCGCTATGTTGAGAGCCAGGGCGCAGCAACGATGATTTTGCAATCTGAGCTTACTGGAGAGCGGCTGTGCAAGACGGTCTTGGACCTTTTGCAGGATGAGACTAAACTTCAGACGATGCGTGAACACATGGCTCGTCTTGGTAGGCCTTCTGCCGCAGCAAATATTGCAAATCAATTGCGGGCATTGAGCGCTGATTTTCAGAAGACAGGCGCAGCATAGTTGAGGACCGAAATCAGTGTCACTGAGAGGATTATTCCGTGAATTACAGACTTGGCGTTGCCTTTATCATCAGTGCGTTGGCGATGGCTGCACCTTCTTTTGCCGGCGATGAAAGCACACCCGATGGCGTGATGAAACGTCTAAAGGACGGCAATCAGCGCTATCTCACCGGCATAAGCAAACACCTGCGGATTGATGTCCAACGACGCGTTGAAACAGCAAGACGAGGTCAGAAGCCATTTTCGACTATATTAGGCTGCTCGGATGCGCGAGTGCCTGTTGAGATTGTGTTCGATCAAGGCTTTGCAGAAGTATTTGTTGTTCGAGTTGCTGGAAACGTAAGTGACACAGCGGAGCTTGCCTCCGTTGAGTATGGAGCGATTTGTTTAGGAACTCCGCTTGTCGTCGGTTTGGGGCATAGCAAATGCGGTGCTGTTGAGGCTGCGCTCTCAGGAAAAGAACTCTTAGGCACCTTGCCTAAACTCGCGGCTCAAATAAAACCGGCGACAGACAAAGCTCTTCGAGAGCACAAGAACGCTAGTAAAGACGAAATCCTGGATGCGGCCGTGAAGGAGAACGTTTTTCTGTCCATGGAAAATCTGATCCGACGCAGCGAACCACTTCGCGAGAAGATCAAAAAAGGTCAATTGAAAATTGTGGGCGCTGTTCGAGAAATCGAATCCGGCAAAGTGACGTGGCTTGGAGAACACCCCCAGCAGGCCAAACTGTTTGCAGCACAATAAGTAACGGTCTGCAGCATGCAGCACCGTGAACCATTGCATGTGCAGCACAATAAGTAACGGTCTGCAGCATGCAGCACCGTGAACCATTGCATGTGCAGCGCAATAAGTAACGGTCTGCAGCATGCAGCACCGTGAACCATTGCTTGCGCAGCACAATAAGTAACGGTCTGCAGCATGCAGCACCGTGAACCATTGCTTGCGCAGCGCAACAAACAATTGCCTGCAGCGCTTGGTCACCACGCTTAGTCAAAAGATAAGCACTATCCCATAACGCTTCGGGAACAGCTCACGATGAGCCCCTGTCGCCATCGAGACAAATGCCAACCAGCTCCCGGCACCTCAGGCGATGACGATTGCGCCTGAAGGCGGCGTAATCACAGGAGGTGTCGTTGATTTGTTAACGGATTCAATGCCCGCAACCGTTCCATTGTGGCGTAACTTGCCTTCGATCTCATTGAGAATGGCCTCGATTTGCCCAATGAGCCGGGCGGACTCATGGTCGTCACCCTGGGTGTTGCTGACTGCTTCTTTTAACTGTTCGAGCGTTGATTGGAAGGATGAATCGTTGGGAAAGGTCATAGTCTTTCCTCGTGCCTGTTCAATTTGGGATAAATATTTTCTTCTGTCGCCTGGGGGACTCACAACTCTGCCAGTGGAGTTGCCATTAACTTGAGACGAGTTTAGCATAGGAACCGCGAAATAAATCCCTGTAAATTTCAAGGCCCTTGCTTAATTTGATGTCAAGGGGATCGGATTGCAAACTGGCGGATATCTTTCGGATTTGTATGAGATATAGAAGTTTGTTCATAAAGGAAACGACTGTCCTGATTCGGACAACCCGTCGTTCTTGCTTGTCTGACAATACGGATAAAGCCGTCGGCGAAGAGAAATTGTAGTTCCAGCGAGTTATCATCGTTCTTGCGGGCTGTTTGAAGGTTGAAATCGTCTCTCCGTGCATATCCTGGCTAGTGTGGCATTTGTTCTCTTTTTAAGCTTTTGTCTCGGCTCAATTTTTGCGCTTGTGGTTGGTTTTGTCCTCTGGCGAAAGATTTCCGGCTATCTGGAAACGAAGCGCGAAAAAGAACTGGTAGCAATGCGCCGCTATCATAAACGTCTTTCGACAATCGTTGCTGAGCTTTTGAGCAAGGCCAATGAAATCGATCAGGAGAGTCAGTACGTTCAGTCTGTCGTAACAGCAGATTGGTTGGGGTTCCCCCCATTTGGTAGACAGCGGTCTAGGGCCGAGCCGCTCTAGGCCGCTTTCTTACCTTTAAGGCCTTTTTCCTCCGGTGTAAGGAACCCTAACGCTGAATGAATACGTTTTTTGTTGTAGAAGATCGCAATGT
>DATNRC010000231.1:0-17486 GCA_036703705.1 Candidatus Obscuribacterales bacterium | reverse complement strand
CTCTTTAAGCGCATTGCGACCGCCATTGCGAAATACTGGATCTGCAAGCGTGCGCCATCCCACACCTACGAATGTTTGGAATGTCTTGGCGGCAACGGCTATGTCGAAGAGTCGATCTTGCCGAGAATTTATCGGGAAAGTCCGGTCAATTCGGTGTGGGAAGGATCGGGAAATGTCATCTGCCTTGATGTTCTGAGGGCTATGAAACACGAGCCTGAGACTGTTGATGCGCTCTTTGCGGAAATCAGTGAAGCGAAAGGCGCTAATCCGCGCTTCGATGTGTATGTGGACAGGCTGAAGGCGCAATGCGGCGATTCGGCGACGGCACAAGAGCAAGCAAGACGACTGGTCGAGCAAATGGCTCTTGCCCTCGAGGGCTCACTCATCCTCCGCTATGCGCCATCCGTGGTGGCAGATGCGTTTTGTGCAAGCAGGCTGGACGGTGACTGGGGAAGAACTTTTGGCACGCTCTCTGCGGGCGCAGATTGTCGTTCAATTATTGAACGCGCGTCGGTGCCCGAGCTTGACGCGCGCTAAAAACCGAACTTCTGACGCGATTGCACGCATGCCCTGATAAGGCCTGGCAGATCTTGCGAATCGTGCGGGCAACCGGCGACGCCAACCGAGAATGCGACGGCTTCAAGAGCCGGTCCGCCCAGAAGCACTTCGATCAAGCGGCTGGCAAAGCGCTTGGCCAACAGGCTGTCGGTTTCGGGAAGCAGAAGAGCAAAACCGGCATTCTGGTAGTGGCCTAATATATCGGGCTTGCGCTTGAGACGCGTGATCAAATTCACCAGCTCGCGCGCGGCTTGCTGCGGAAGAGGAGTCAGTTGCGCCGAATCCGGCTTCTTGATGCCGATTTCCAGGATGAGAAAGGAAAACGGTTTGCCATAACGCGAGCTCCTGTTGTATTCCATCTCCAACAAATAGAGCAGCGCCGGATAACCGTAAGCTCCGGTGTCGGGGCGCACGAGGCTGCGTTCCACATTGGCGACGACAGACCAGTCGATTGTGGCGAGCACTTCTTCTGTCGTGTCGTATTTGCGCTCCGGCGGAGCCAGGAGCTCGCACTTGAGCATGTTGTGCACAAGCGGCACCCACTCCGCCCGACTCAATTGCAATCTGTCGGCAATGTCGTTGATTTTCCGTTTGCCGTCAGCGAGGTCGTAGAACTTCTTCTGCAATGTTCTGCTTATTCCAGCCTTGTTTGCTGCTATCTCGCGAAACTCTTCCTCTGAAATGCCTGGTTTTGCCTGGTTCAAAATCGTAAACGGGCTGACGTTTTTCTTGCCGAGCTCCTGCACCTGATCCTGTAAATAAGCACCTTCCATCATCAGCAAATCCAGGTGCTTCGTCACACTGCGCTCCTTGGTGGCCGGCGTTATCTTGAAGCGATAGTCGCCGTGCGTCCAGCCAACGAGCTCCAGGATTGCGCTGTCTCCTGCGGTTTTGCCAAGCTCCGCATGCACGGGCGTGCCTTCAAAAAAGTACACGGCAGCCGACTCTTCCTGCCTGTTAAGCTCGAGAATGCCGGTCATTCTGTCCGTGGAGATGAGGCGCATCAAATTGGAGAACGGGGTTCTTCTTAGATCCCCGGCTGAGTAAAGCTTCGTCGTAGGCAACGGCATCGCCGTCTGCAGATTGGCGGGCGGGATGTCCGTTTTTGTGCTTTCGTTCCAGTTCTTGAAGTCACTGGCAAGTTGCTGCGAAATCACCCGCTGATCGTTGGTTGCCAAAGTCCAGATCAAGGTCGAGGATTCATTTTCCCAGCGGTGCAAAGTCCACGTGCAGGCAGGAGAGTTTGCATCGCGATAGACGCCGAGAGCATAAAAGCGATTGGTGGCGCCAAATGGCAGCTCATAGGCATACCCCGGCTCTTTCATGGCGTCTTTGAACAGCTCACCGACCTGATCCATGGTCGGCGGGTTGGGCTGTAATTCCCGTCTCTTTTCTTTGGCCTGTCTTCTGTCTTGTAGCATCGAGCTGTTCCGACTAGTTTATTGAATGTGATATGCCCGGATCCTACTTGTGTCATAACGATCAAAATGTAATGCCGTACAACACTTTGCAGTCCGCACGCTCCCAATTACGCCATGGTCACTTCTTGCCAGTTTATACTAAGCCGCCGCACTAAATACCTCTTATCATCTTCCACAATGGTCAGCAAGTCGTAAGAAACAATGGTACTGAAGCGCCGGGGTAACGCAAATGAGTCGCCCGTGGCCCGGAAACGATAAGACAACGACGCAAAAACATTAGTACGACACAAACTTTAGTAAGTAAAGGAATAATTCTTTACTGCTCGGTATACTGCGCGCATAGGCAACGATAGCTGAGTCAAGACAGCGGAAGACCCGTGAGATCGATCCCATTTTGGAGGACAGAATCGTGACTACCACCCAAATTGATTCGAGGATCAAGATCGAAAAGCCTGATGTCAAGCGACTTAAGGAATTGAGCGTCGAAGATTGGGCAATCTGGACCAAAGAACCATCCGACTTTGACTGGCACTATGACGACAGGGAAACCTGCTATTTCCTTGAGGGAAAGGTCATTGTCAAAACCGATCGCGGTCAAGTGGAAATCGGCAAGGGCGATCTGGTCACTTTTGAGCGCGGGCTCGATTGCCATTGGACAGTCGTTGAAGCCGTTCGCAAGCACTATTCGTTCGGCTAAATCGCGATCACATAAACCATATACGCATCGGCTCACTCGACAACTTCGGGTTAGTGCGCTATAAGTTTTTGGCGCAAACAATGAGACTGCCTCTTTATTACCTATGGATCAACTAACTCGCGATTTATTGCCCTGGAAAAAGATTGAGAGTCAGCGCATAGCGGAGTGCAAGGTGTTTTCTCTCGACAGAAATCGAGCATTGGTCGATGCCGGTGAGGAGTCGCGCGCGTACGATTTCTATGTCTTGCATCCGTCAAATTGGGTCAATGTGATACCACTGACCTCGGAAGGAGAGGTCATATTCATCGAGCAGTACCGTCACGGTATTGAGAAAGTTACGCTGGAAATACCTGGCGGCGCCATCGACCCCGATGACGAGTCATCGTTGCATGCCGCTAAGAGGGAGCTTTTTGAAGAGACCGGATATGTAAGCGAGGAGCTCACTTTCCTGGGGAGAAATCATCCCAATCCGGCCATGCAAAGCAATTATTGCGACACCTATCTGGCGACGAACTCCCGCCAGGTATGCGTGCCTACATTTGCAGGGTCCGAGGATATACGGCTGAGAATCGTTCCGCTTTCTCAGGTTCCCCAGCTGGTCAAGGCTGGCGAGATAACCCATGCTTTGGTTCTTGTCGCCTTTTACATGTTTCAATTAGTTGACAAGTAGCTGGCGCGACAGAGGATTGAACAGAGCATTTAGATGACACCAAGAGCTCGGCTAAGCGGCTTAAGGCAGGCTCACGCCTCAATTCTCGTTCCGAGCAGCTTGAGGAATTCCTTCATCCACTGGGGATGCGCAGGCCAGGCAGCGGCTGTCACCAGATTTCCGTCTACATAAGCGCTGGTGCATGCCGCGTCAGGCTCGATCCACGTGACACCGCATGCGGTTACTTCCGGTCGTATGGCGGGGTATGCCGTCAATTTTCTCCCTGAAAGCACGGCAGCAGCGCTGAGAATTTGCGGACCATGACAGATCGCCGCCACCGGTTTTTTCTCCTCAAAAAAGTGCCGCACCATATTTAATACTGCGGGGTCGAGTCGCAGATATTCGGGCGCACGGCCACCAGGAATCACTAAGGCGTCATATTGAGCGGCTTCGATGCTGGCGAAATCGGCTGTTATCTGGAAGAGATGGCCGGGCTTTTCGGAATACGTCTGATCGCCCTCAAAATCGTGAACTGCGGTTTTGACGCGATCGCCCGCTTTTTTCCCCGGACAGACAACAGATACTGCATGACCAACCATGAGCAGCATTTGATATGGCACCATCGCCTCATAGTCTTCAACGAAGTCACCTACTATCATGAGTATGCGTTTCTGAGCCATTGATTTGCTATGTCCTCTTATTGTCGCCTGCTTACGATCCGAACTGCTTATCGCTCAAGCTTTCGCGAGAGGTAAATGACGGTTTGATAGCGCAATGTCGCTGCGCCTCTTCTTTCGTATTGCTTGAAAAGCTCATTAAGATCGGCCTCGAGCTCGCTGCGTTTGGGCTCTTCGCGTGGCGCATAAGATGCAGAGAAGGAGCGCATAAGCAGCGAGTGAGCATTAACCTGCTGACTGTTGTCGAAAGTCATTTTCTTGCCGTCAAAAAAGAGAGGATGCGAAAGAATTGCTTCGCCATCGCGGTGCCGATCGTGAGCCTTCTTCTCATCTCCCAGCACTTTCTTGAAGCAGTCTCCATAACCTTTCGTGAATGCGTCCGAGTTGTCCCGCACATTCCACATCAAGATCACCCATCCATTTGTTTTTGTTATGCGCCAAAACTCGCATAACGCCATTTCCGCATCGAACCAGTGAAAAGATTGCGCGCAAAGCACCGCATGAGCGCAGGATTCAGCAAGACCGGTATCTTCCGCCTTGCCCCTGCGAAATTGAAGATCGAGGCTGGGAAAGTGGGACACCGAGCTTTTGGCTGATTGGAGCATATCCGCATTCGGCTCAATGCCAATGACGCTCAGTCCGCGCTCGGCGAAAAGCCGGGACGATATGCCCGTGCCGCAGCCGACATCGACCAGCACGTCACCTTCCCTGAGTCGGCACTCTCTCAATATGTAATCGAGCGCGTCAGGGGGATATGACGGGCGCGCGCCGGCATAAATCGACGCCAGCCCTGTAAATTGTTCTGTCGAATCCATAGCTTTCACCATCTTGTCGAGCGTTTGTATAACACCGGCGCCTTCGAGCTTGCCAAGGTAGCCGGTCATTTCCCCGATGCTTCCAGACCGACGCGTATCGACGGCAGCTTTTCGCCAAGGTTGGACATCGTCTGATAGGTGAGTGCTGCGACCTCAGCTCGTGTCGCCATGTCATTGGGACGGATGGATGTCGGATCGGGATAATTGACGATGATTCCCGCCTGTGCCGCTTTCCTTACAGATGGAAGCGCCCATGCAGGAACGCTCGCTCCGTCTTTGTAGCGATCCAGCGCCTCGCTGGAGCCCGTTGCCGATTGCAATGCCTTGGCCAAAATGACAAGCGCCTGCGCGCGCGTTATCTTGTCCTCAGGACGGAATGTGCCGTCCGGGAAGCCGGTCACCAGCCCGGCGTCACTGACCGCGGCAATGGCGGGCGCACCCCAATATTTGGCAGGAACGTCTTTGAAGTTCGCCGGACGACCGGCAGGAGGAAGATTGAGAGCGCGCACGGCAATTGCCGCAAATTGTGCTCGCGTGATCTGATCGTCAGGGAGGAAAGTGCCGTCAGGGAAACCGCCGATGGTGCCACGCTTGGAAAGCGTGGCGATATACGGTTGCGCCCAGTGACCCTGGGTGTCGCGCGGAGCGCCGGATGTGTCTATTCTAGGAGGCGCAGCAAGAGCGCGTTTGAGATGCTCTTCCAGATGCGCGAGATCACGGGAGATGCTCATCGTTTCCCATTCACTCAAATTGTTGTCGCTCTGGCTGAACGATTTGTGAAGATCAGCAATGCGGTCGTACTCCTCTTTCAATTCGCTTGCCTTCTCCGGCGAGATGGTGCCTGCCGTTATTCCCTGATTCAATTGATGAAGGATGTGCTCCTCTCTTGCTTTCAGATCGGGAAGTGGCGTCAAAACGCGGTCCAGCCTCGATGAAATATGATCGAATTCGCGGTTCATGGCCACGATTTCTTGCTCGCTCAAACCGCCTTCAGAGGAGCGGAAAGTAGCTTCCAGATCTTTCGCGCGCTGAAGCTCGGCGCGCAATCCCTCCGCTTCGGCAGGGCTCAATCTGCCTGACGCCATGGACTCATTGATGCGCTTTTGCAGGTCTTGATGCCGGGACGAGACATCAGGAAGCGGTGCCAGTGATTTGTCGATTTCTTTCATCAGCGCATCGAGGTCGCCGGCCAGCGTCAGCGTCTCGCTGTCATTGAGTACGCCGTCGCTCTTGAAGAAACGCGCCTTTTCTTCTATGCGCGCGAGATTTGCTCTCAATGATTGGGCGGCGGCATAAGGAAGGCGCCCGGATGCTTCTTTCTCGGACAGCCTCTTTCCTACCTCCTTCATGCGCGAGTCTATGCCCGGCAGGCTGACGGTTGTCGGCACGATGCTCTCAATGTGCTTTTGCAGTGCATCAAGATCGCGCGCCAGCGCCAGTGTCTCATTGTCGGAAAGCGTGCCGTCGGCGCGGAATGATGTCTCCGCTTGAGCAATGCGATCGAATTCATTTCTCAGCTCGATGGCCTGTTGCTGCGTGACACGGCCTGTGCGAATGGCTTCGAGGATTTGCCTTTGCAGCTCTTCCTGGCGAGCATCTATGCCGGGAACCGTAGCAGTCACCGATGGTGAATAACGATCGAGATGGGAGGCGAGGCGCTCCAGGTCAAGCATCAGCGTCAATGTCTCCTCATTGTCCAAAACGCCGTCCTGGGCTTTGAACGCCGCCTCGCGCGCTCTTATCCTGTTCAGCTCCTGGCGGAGGGGCTCGGCTTCCTTAATTGTCAACCGGCCGCCGGTCACAAGATCATTTATCTTCCTTTCGAGCTCGGCCTGTCGCGTCATGAGGCTTGGTCCGGCGATAGCGGGGGCGCGAAGCTGCGCTTGCACGCTTTTTGAGAGGTGATCGAGATCGAGCGAGATGGTCAGCTGCTCGTTGCTGCTGAAATCTCCATCCTCGCGGAAAGCTGATTCGCGCGCCTTAATGCGTGCCAGCTCCTGTGAAAAAGTATCGCCCTCCAGCCTGGTCAGGCGTCCGGAGGCAACGCCTTCATCAATTTGCTGGCTTATCTCTTGTGCTCTAAGGGATACATTGGGACTGGCTACGGTGCGCTCCGCCATTTGCGACTCGATTTGCCGCGACAGCTGATCGAGGTCGACTACCAGCCGCATTCTTTCAAAAAACGTCAGTTTGCCGTCAGCCTTGAAAGCGGTCTCCTGCTGGTTGATGCGCTCGAGCTCTCTTCTTAAGGGCTCCGCCTGCTGAGCAGTCAGACGGCCGGCAGTCGTTGCTTCTGTGATTGTGCGTTCGATCCGCTCTCTGCGCCCATCAACGTCGCCGACGCCCTGCCATTGCGAGAGATTGAATTGTGCCAGCACCGGCAGGGGCAAAACCGACAAAGAAATAGAGGTCATGAGGGCTGCCGGAATTGCCAAGTGAGCTATGCGCTTCATCAAACATCCTCCTCTTAACGTGACGCGGCACGTATTCCGCCATCAAACCTGGAATTGCCCGGCGTCAAATTCAGTGCGGACCATTCCGACCTTTTAAGGGCCATGCCATGCCCTTGAATGAGTGGACAATTTAGCACACATTAAAGGCCAAGGCACGCAACACCACTGCTTTCAGATACAATGGGCGCTGATGCGGCTCAATCTCACACTTTCGCGCAAGGCATTAATCCTCGTTGCTGTGCCCCTGTTGTTTGAGCTCACCTTCGTCGCCGCTCTTGTCTATTTGCTCCAGCAAGCCGAGGTCGAGCGGGAAAGAGAGGCGCACGCGCGAGATGTCACCAATCAGATTAACTACTCCTTGCGCCTTCTTCTGGACGGCGGCACGGCGAGCGTCATTTACCATCTGAGCGGCAACCCGCAAGTTCAGGCGCGCTACCGTCGATCGCTTCAGCAGTTTCCGAAAGAGATGCGCAAACTCGGGCTCATGGTTCGCGACCATCCCAACGAGCTGGAAGCCCTTCTCAAGATGGAAGTGCTTTTCAACGAGACTTTGCAACATCTGCAGGAAGCCAATGAGAGGCTTTCTGCGGGCGACAGAACGGGCTCGATGAAGCCCTGGGCAAAGATGCACAAAACACTCAACGAGCTCTTTGTTGTCTCTGAGGAAATGGTGCAAAAGCAGCAGGCGATACAGGCGGAGCGCCGCCAGGCGCAGGTTGAAACGCGCGAGCAGCTGAAGTGGCTGATTATCTTCGGCGTGTTCGTCAACATCTTGATCGCCGTTTGTCTGGCTGCTTATTTCAATCAAGGAACGACGCGACGATTCAAGGTGCTGATGGACAATACCATGCGTTTTGCCGCAGGCGAGAAGCTCAATCCTCCCCTTGCCGGCAGGGATGAAATCGCTCACCTCGATAAAGTGTTTCGCGACATGGCAAACGCATTGGAGGCAGCGATGAAAAAGCAACGGGCGGTCATCGACAATGCTGCCGATGTGATTTGCTCTATCGACGCCGATGGCAAGTTCGGCGCCGTCAATCCGGCCGCGGCTAAAGTCTGGGGATGGAGCCCTGACGAGCTTCTTGGTACGCGGCTCGTGCAAATTGTCGACGCTGATGATGCGCAGTCCACTGCCAGAGAGATAAAGTCGATTATGGACGAGCATAAAGAGCGCTTTCTTGAGAATCGTATTCGGCGCAAAGACGGCAAGCTGGTGGATATGCTCTGGTCGATGCACTGGTCTGAGGCGGAGCGCTCGCTCTTCTGCGTCGCGCATGATATCACCGAGCAAAAGGAAATCGAAAGGCTCAAGCGTGACTTCGTTGCCATGGTCAGCCACGATCTGAAGACACCGTTGACTTCCATCCAGGGCTTTTTGAATCTGCTGTCTGTCGGTGCGTACAACGAACTTTCCAAGCCGGGCAAAGAAAGCCTGGAAACAGCCGACCGCAGTGTGGCGAGATTGATTGCTCTTGTTAACGATCTGCTCGATCTCGAGCGCATGGAATCGGGCAAGCTCGAACTGCATCTGGTACCAGCCACCACGAGCGGGCTTTTCAAGCAAGGCATTGACTCAGTTGCTGCCTTCGCCAAAGAGAAAAATGTCACCATCAATTTGCCGGCGGACAGCGAAATCGAATTTGTCGCTGATGCTGACAGGCTGGTGCAAGTGATCGTCAATCTTCTTTCTAACGCCGTCAAGTTTTCGCCGTCGGGCGGCACCGTGGAGTTGAGCGCGGAGGAGAACGACACGGACGTGCGAATAACGGTCAGAGATGAGGGGCGTGGCGTACCCGACCATATGAAGCAGGCAATTTTTGCGCGCTTCAAACAAGTGGAGCGCACCGACGAAACAGCTGGCAAAGGAACGGGGCTCGGCTTGGCGATTTGCAAAGCAATCGTGGAAAGACACGGCGGGGCAATTGGAGTGGAAGACAATGTCGTCGGCAGCGATTCCGAAAGAGCAATTCGCGGATCTGTTTTTTGGTTTACCATTCCCAAAAAGATAAGGGCTTGAGGCGTCTCTTACTGTGCCTGGCGATGATGATGGGGCGACGCCCTGCTCCTGAAAAGAAGGAACAGATCGGAAAGGGGGCGATGCCGGGACATCAAGAAGACGTCGGCAAAGACGGCAACGGCAGGAGCACAGGTTAAAACATGTGGATGTTTGGGGTACAGTATTGAAACATTGACCGGATGTTGAAGGCAGAAAGAGCGTGGCTAAAATCCTTCTGGTTGAAGATGATGTCGGGCTGGCTCGTATGATTAGAGACTGGCTCGCTACTGAGCATCACCATGTCGAGAGCAGCACTGACGGCAAGGATGCTCTTGAAAAACTGGAGTTTTACGAATTCGATCTGGTCATTCTCGATCTCAAACTGCCCGGAGTTGAAGGCATTGATATCTTGCGGGAGTTTCGTGCCCGGGGAGGGAGGACTCCGGTGCTCATTCTCACGGGCAAAGATAAGCTTGAAGACAAGGAAGCGGGGTTGGACACGGGCGCAGACGATTATCTGACCAAGCCGTTTCACATGAAGGAGCTTTCTGCGCGCTTGCGTGCGCTTCTCCGGAGGCCGGACACTTATGTGGGCGATCTTTTGAAAATTGGCGCCCTGGAAATAAACACCGCGACGCATCAGGTGAAGCGCGACGGCAAGGAAGTTGCGCTCCTGCCGAAGGAATTTGCTCTTCTCGAATTTTTTATGCGCCACCCCAATCAAGTCTTCAGTTCCGACGCCCTTCTCAATCGTGTCTGGGCGTCATCTTCCGATGCCACCATCGATGCGCTCACGACGACGATCAAACGCCTGAGAAAGAAGATAGACGTCGAAGGGCAGAAGTCGATCATCCGCACCGTCCATGGTGTCGGCTACAAACTCGATGCAGGCGACAAGGGCAAGTCTGCTTAGGTGTTTTGCGATGAGAGCAGTTGACCATCGTCAAGGTTGGCCGGGTGAGATCATTGTGGCGACCGCGGTCGCATTGTTTTCGCTTTGCCGGCTGCGTCCGAGCTTCGCCCAAGAGACGGCAAAAGCGCAAATTCCACGCAATATGACTGTGAGCGGCTCTCCAGGTACAGGAGAGCAATGGATCGAAGACAAAGACCTCTCCCAACGGCAGCGGTTTTTCCACTTTTGAGGAAACGGCTTGCGTAAAATCTAGCCTGATTGAATTTTGCGATCGCCGTACTTGCTTTCGTCGGAGATCTCACCAAACTCTATGGCGGTAACAAGCTTCTCTTCCTGAGCAGCCCATTCTCTGTTGTATACGGTCCATTCTCCTTCATCAAACTCAGCTTCAGGCACGAGGCTGCGCCCGCGCGACAATATGAACCAGGCAAGAGGAAGAACGCCGCCAAAAATGAAGATAACACCGCCGATGGAGCGCATCCAGGTCAAAGTCTGCCATACAGGCCCGGCCAGAAATTCAGGAGTGCGGGCATACCAGAGCCCATGAGACATGACGGCCGACAGCTGATAAAGGCCGACCGGGAACAGATCAAGCGTCATCATCATCACTATGCCGATCTGAAGAGACCAGAAGGTAGTTTTGATCAGCCGCTCATTCCAGGCACGTCTGGCGAAAAGGTGTTGACAGCAGAACAACACCCCAGCCAGAGCCACGTTTCCTTTCACGCCGAACATGGCGGCGTGGGCGTGGTTGCCTGTGAGATACGTGCCGTGCTCATAGTAATTGACAATCGGCAAATTGATGAGCGAGCCAAAGACCCCTGCGCCGACAATGTTCCAGAAGTTGACCGCCAGGATGAACAGCCACACGCCGTCCATGACGAACTTCTGCTTGCCGGCGAGAAGAGATCGCGAGGCTGTCACTCTTTCCATTCGCATTTGCCAGGCATCCAGCGTGATGAGCAGCAAAGGCAGTACCTGCAGGGTGGAGAACACGCTGCCGAGGGCGATGATCCCCTGGGGTTTGGCGATCCAATAGAAATTGTGAGAAACGCCGACGACGGCAGTGACAAGGAACATCATCACAGCCAGAAAAATCACACGCTCTGCCACCGGACGCCGGAGAAGTCCCATCTGCACGAGCAAATAGGCGACGATGCATGTGGTGAAGACCTCAAAGGTCACTTCAACCCACATATGAACGGTCATCCAGCGCCAGTAGTCCGAGATGGCAAAATTCTCCCGGGCTGTGGCTCCGAGACCGAAAACCAGGAACAAAACCATGATGCCGCTGCCGTAGAACAGCCAGGCAGGCACGGACCACAAATTTTGAGTTGTGATCCACGGCTTCACTCCCCGGTAAATGATGGCTATCCAAAGGAGGAAGCTGCCCAGCATGAGGATATGCCAGAAGCGCCCGAGCTCCACAAACTCCCATCCCTGCGAGCCAAACCAATAGGCCATAGTGTCATTCATATAGCCCGACTGCCCGAGGTAAATGCCAAACAACGCCCCGGCCCCGACCAGGACGCACAGGAAGAAGAGCAAATTGATGAGCGTTTTTTGCCCCTTTGGCACTTTCGAAAGTCTGGGCAGGAAAAAGATTGTATAGCCGACCCAACACATGAAAAACCAGTAGATTTGCAGTATGGTGTGCCAGGAGCGAATGACGGTGAAGGGCATTTTGATGCCCATTACCTTAACAATCGCGGTGCCCGGGCCGCCCTTGATGAAATCTTCCGCGCAAAGGACACCGGCGAAGACCTGCACTACGAAAAGCACCACGGCAAAAGCAAAGAACTTCCAGGTGGACCTTTGAGTGGGGCGAACAACTTCGCCGCCCCTCTCGAGCTCGAATGTCGTCAATGTAGCATTGCCGTTTCGCTCGAATGGATCCCCGGGCAGTGTCTTCATTTCACCATACACATATAAGACCACGATTATCCCGGCGAACAAAGCCAGAATCGACAGGAGGCTCCAGATTAAGGTGACATTGGTCGGCGTGTTGGCCGCTTCCGGATCGTAAGGCCAGTTTTGCGTGTAGCTGTAGGTTTCGCCTGGTCTGTTCGCGCCCGAAACCCAACCTCCCCAGAAAAAATACGCTGCCAGAGCCTTCAGATCTTCCTGGTTAGCAATGTAATTCTCTAATTGAAACCGCTGCGGATAAGTTGGATCAGTGAACATTTTTGAGTAATGCTTTTTGATTTCATCAAAAGCATATACTTGCGCATTACTTAGTTTTATGCGTCCGCTTTTCTCATCGTATCCATTTTCGTGAATCTCTCTTTGCACCCTTACAGTTATTGCATCTCTGTCCGACTGCTGAAGAGGACGTTGCGACTGAATTTCCTGTGCATAAAAGGAGCGCATGGCGCCAACAGTTCGATGCAAGGCATCGGCCGTGAAGTCAGGACCGCGTTCGGCGCCGTCACCCCAGAATGATCCCCAGGACATCAAGCCTTTGATGTGAAATATTTCTTTGCCTCTGGTGATTTGCTCAGCGGTGATTACCGTTTGTCCGGTCTTCGCTGACACAAAGTCAACCAGCGGCGGCGCACCGACATACGTCCAGGTGCCGAGTGCAACGAGGCCAACAATACCTATGGCGGCAACCACCGCGAAGTGCGCCCACCAATATTTTTTTGTCAGCAGTAATTGCGCGAAGTTTTTGACACCGCCGGCGGAGGCCCGTTTGAAATTTTTGATTGCAGTCATAGTCTCACCCTTCCAATGAACTCATGCTAGCAAAGCGCTTTCAGGCGAGACAGGGGTTACTCCAATGTAACCTCTTGAACAGCGCCTGCAATCGCTGCACATTTTCCTAACGCGGCATTGAGGCGGCTGGGCACCTCCAGGTGCTTAGTAAACAGGCGACGAATGTGCATGATACGATCGCCGTTGTACGCACTTACTAATGTCCGTAATGTCGTCGCTCGAAGCCGTGGTGCTTCACGATGCGAAATTGTGGCGCAACCTCATGCATTGTCGGCGCAAGCGGCAGCCGGATCGTAGAACAACTCACCATCGAGGTTCCTTTATGCAAAATACTGCCACATGGCGAGAGCAAGTCATGTTCAAATTTCAGTGGCCGCTGGGTTGGAAGATTGATATTCCCTTTATGCTTCTGCCCAATCTGATCGCCTTTGTGCTCTATCTGGCGCTGGTCAACAATCCCTTCTGGATGGATAATTTCACTCGGCTGGTGATGATTGTGTATGCGGGCAATGTTATCCACCAGGGAGCGACCTGGTTTCATTTCTTCGACAAGCGAAATTCCGACTATTATTTCGGCTCGCCTTATCGTAATATGCAGTTTGCCATAATCCCGCCTGTCATTTTGCTGCTCTCGCTGGCTGCAGGCTATGTTTATCCGCAGCTGGTGATGCTGGTATACATGTGCTGGACTGTACCGCATTTCGTGCAGCAGAATGTCGGCATCCTCATGCTTTATCACAATCACGGGCAAAACGAAGCCATCGTTTCCCGCAATCTCGAGGTGCGAAGCCAGCAGGTCGCCGGGCTTTTCTTCAGCATGCTGATGATTGACCGTCTGTCACTGCACGAAACGGCAGTCGGACCTCTGTGGACAGCGCTCATCGCCGCAGTATTTGTCATATTGGCGGTTATGGTATTTGCCTATTTCATGCAGCTTTTCTCGCAAGTGAGGAAGGGTGCATACATCAATGTCCCGGCACTCCTTTTCTGGCTCGCCTCAATCTTGTTTTTCGTCCCCTTCGCATACATGGGCAAGCAGTTTCTGGTCGCGGCGGTGGTGCCATCGCTCCTCCACTTCATCCAGTACATTGCCCTTCATTATGTGCTCGTCAAGCGCAAGTATGCAGATGGCGATCGCAAAGTCGATATTCCGACGGCAAATCCGATGCTGTTTTTGGTCTGTCTTATCGGTGCCGTCTTCCTGGTGCAGTACGGATCATATTTGGTGGCAAACCTCTGCGTCACTGATGCCAAAGCGCTGAGCTTCCTTACTTGCGGATTTTTGGGCTTGGGTATGGTGCATTACTGGATAGATGGATTGATCTGGAAATTCCGCGATCCTTTTATTCGCAACAACACTCTTCCCTTTATCGTCAGACCTAAGACGGCTGCTTAGCGCGCGGCCGAAAACCGAGCATGGGCTGCGTTTCCGTTAGTCCCGACGGGAACGCAGCAGCCTGTGTCCGTTCGTAAACGATCAATAAACGATACCGGCGTAATGTGATGGTTGCAAAGCGCCAGCCGCACATCCGCATTGCTAAAAAGTGAAAGCCAATCGCCGCATTCCGCGGATGGCTGCCTGGCGAGAGCGCGGTGATCCCCTTCCCCTTCATAAAAATCACTGGCGGACAGCGGAGCCCGTCAGTGATGCACAAGGAGCAAGAATTGCCCAGCCAGAGACCCCATGCATGCGGCAATCGATCCCAAACGCATGAGCGTAGAAAATCGCAGCTTTTGGTAAAGGCGCGGCGTGGACCGGCTCTGTTGAAACCGGCGCTCCCGCTCCTGAGAGCGGCGCTCTGGAGGCTCTCTGGAACGGCACTCTCTAGAATGATGCTCTCCAGAATCGCGCTCTCTAGAACGGCACTGGTCAGAACGCTCCTCATTCTTTGTTGCACCGTTACGCTGATACCTGTCGCTCAAGCCCAGGGTCCAAAAGATGCTGCCAACCTTCCATCCAACCGTGTGAAGGGAAGTTGGATTGACAAAGGATCGAATTTGCGCGATCAAGAAATTCGTTACGACACATTGTTCATTCGGAACAATTGGTCAGCGCTGACGCATGACAATGTGGACTGGCCGACCCGGGTTCCGTCCAATCCTTCTACTAAAGGAAAGGATCTGCAAACACAAAGAGCCGGCGAGAAACACACGGGAGTTCGCTATGACCATGAAATGTCGCCGGCGCAGGTGCTGCAAACACATACTGCGCAGGGTTCCGACGGCACTCTTCCCTGGCAGGGCATGGCCACGGTTGGACCCCTCAAGGATCCTCGACCGTTGATCAGATTGCAGGATCCCAGTTACGCTGACTTCCGGCGATGGTCGGCGGCAGCAGAAACAGATCGCGGCATGTCTCCGGAAAGCGTGATGCCGGCGGCTGTCGCTGAATTACACAGCAAGATGCAGGGAGCCTCCGAAGCAACTTCAACCGGCGCCGCCGACGGCACCGATTATGCTCTTTCGATTTTGCAGCTGTCTCTAATCAACATAGCAAATGAAGCGTCTGGAACGCCAGGACCAACTAATCAGGCGTTCAAGCCGCTGACTCAGGCAATCTGGATGGTGCAGCAGATGTTCAAGCAAGTGTACTTGCCGTTTGCTTTGCTGTTGCTGCTGCCTGGTGCGCTTCTGACCCAGATAAGGTGTGTCACCGCCAGTGGTGGACTCAACGCCTCCGGAGAAGACAACAATCCGTTTGCCGGCATTCTGAAAAGTGTAATCGCTATCTTCCTGATTCCAGCAACGCAGCTTATCGTCAGCTATTCGATTGATCTTGGCAACAGCCTCTCTTACGAAGTGCAAAACATCATCAGCGGACCGGAGATCGTTCGTCAAGCGGAAGCAGTCGAGAAGAATTCATATGATGCCAAATACTACGGCGACCAGGCAATGCATATGCTGCAGAACTTTCTCGATATGTCGCTTTCATGCGGACTTGTTGTTCTCCTCGCCTTTCAGCTGGTGATGATGTGCTATCTCATGTTGATGGGCCCGATGGCTGCTGCCTTTCTCGCCTGGCCGGGCGGCATCGGTCAACTCTTCAAGCCGGTCTTCGTCAATTGGCTGCATGCGGTAATGACTCTCAGCTTGTGGCGCTTCTGGTGGTGCGTCCTGGTGCTGGTAATGATAGTTCGCATTCGATGGCTTAGCGGACTGGGTTTGTATGACCCCTACAGCCAGTGGGAGGCCCTCGCATATTCCGCGTTTTTGGTGCTTATGACGTATGTGCCATTCATGCCTTTCGATTTGAAGCCGGGAGACATGGTCGACAAATTGCTGCAAAAGGGAGAGGAGCTGAGCTCGGGAACAGGACGCCCCAAGTCGGTCACGCCTGCGTGATCGACCGGTGGATGGGTTGATGTAAGGACGGTTAAAACGAATGTGCATTAGGAGCCATCGCTTTCAAACTTCGACTTTTCTCACCCTTGCGGTGATGCTGGTTCTCAGCGCAATGCTGACCGTAAAAGTCATGCCTGCGGCTGCTCAGAACACGCCAGGCGCGCTGACGCCGCAGCAAATGGCGCAAATGATGGGGTGCTGCTGCAAATCTCGAACTAATGCTGTTCCCAATCAAGCAAATCAATGCACCTCTCTGACGTGCAAATGCGTTGCTGTCGGCAAGCAATGTCTTTGCCGTCGAGGCGACGACAAGGACAACAGCAACAACAGCAGCAGCAACAGCAGCAGCAACAGCAGCAGCAACAGCAACAGCAATAATGGAAGCAAGAGCAATTCGTCGAGTGGAGGCAACAGTCAAAGCGGCAGCAGCGGACTGAATAGCGGCTCCTTTGCGGGACGATCGAATGCCAACGGCCTTGGCGGCGGAAACAGCCTTGCAGATCAAGAAGCTGCATATGAAAAAAGCCATCCTCTCACCAGGCTTGCTGAGCCTCCCTGTCATGCTCCACCCGGATTGGCGACCGATCATTGGGTGGCTCACAACATCAAAATCTCCACCGAGTGGCGCACTGAAACCAACTTCCAGCCCAACCGCGTTGCACAATCGGCGCGAGCCGAGGGGCAAGCGCAAGTTACCTCGGTGGCCAATGCCGCCGGGGAAGTGGCGCGCGATCAAGCGGTCAACGCAATTGATTATTGCTCTAAATTCATGATCAATTTCACTGCCGAGGCGGGCAATAAATGGAATCGCATAAGAAATGAAGTCTTTCTTCCTATCGCCATCCTGCTTCTATTACCTGGTGCGGTTCTAACGCAAGTGAGGGCGATCGTATCGGCAGGATCTCCTGTTGTTCCCCACACCAATCCGCTTGAAGGCATTCAGCGGTCGCTGGTGGCAATTGTTCTCATTCCCGGCAGTTACCTTGTAGTCAATTATGGGATCGATTTTTCCAATTCCATTACCTACACCATCGCCAATGAATACAGAAGAATCTTCGGCAGCGATATGTACGAGGACGCGATTGCTGCTGAGGTGCGCGCTTTCACGCCGCGCCATCAGGCGGAGAATGACACGTCCTTGAAAGTGCCACCATTCAATGCCACGCCCATGAACAATGGCATCTTCTCGAAAGTGGAAGCTGATTGGGGCAAACTGCAAGATCCTTCCGTGCCAATGAATCTGGCCCCGA